>JAFGFR010000310.1 GCA_016930955.1 Victivallales bacterium
CCACCAGCTCGGATGTCCTGAAGGCCCTCTTTGCCGGTGTCCGCGGAGGGGTGAACATAAAAAACGCCGGTAACGATGGCACTGCAGGGAACGCCGACGACAACAACCCCGCTCTGAAGGCCGGTTCGGGATGCGGGACTGCACTCGACTACAACACCGATGTCACAAATATGTCTTCAGCCTTGATTACCGCTTCCTCCTCGGCCAGTTTCTCTACCCGTGGGCAGCTTGCGAAAGTCGCAAAACTCTCGGACGGAAGTGAAATAACCCAGAACACCGATGCAAAAAAAGAAGAGATAATAGGCAAGATCGTGAACCTCACCAAGGCCGGCCCCCTGCATGACTCGATCGCCATAATCGTTTTGGCTCAGGCGATTCGAGATGTCGGCGGCGGCGTGGCCGTATATCGCGACCTCGACCAGAACGGGGTCATAGGCAATGCAAATGAAACCTTGCTCGGCGACGACATCAACGGCGACGGAGATGCTTCAGACACATCCATTCCCGAGACCATAGCGAATTGCATATACGGGACCTATGATCCCTATGCCGACGAGGTCATGGCAGAGCATAAGATCGTCACCATCGTCCAGCGCGACCCCTCCACCGGGAAGTGGCGAATACAAAAACAGTATTATCTCGATGATTGATTTTGAGATTGGCTTTAAAATGTGGATAAGTGTTCAAGAAGCCTGAAAAACTGTGAACCGTGAACTGTGAACCTTGTTCAGGTTTCAGGTTTCAGGTTTCAGGTTTCAGGTTTCAGGTTTCAGGAAAACCAGCAACTATGAACCGTGCCTGCCGCGGCGTCTTGTCACGGCGTAGCCTTAAGGCGAAGACGGAAGCCTTGGCGAAGCCGGGAACCGTGAACTGTGAACTGTGAACTGTGAACCGTTCCAATATGGAGGTTGAGAGTATGAGAGGATTATTTATTTATGGGCTATCGGCTCTGACCGCAGTGATTTTTGTGATTCCATGCCACGCCAAAAAGGAGAAAAAATATCCCGAGCAATTGCTTGCCGAGCACTATACCGCCGACATGATAAAGAAAAAGGTCGAGGAGATCAAATTGATAGTGACTGTCGGCTACGGGGGCAACAAGGACCACCCGGTCTATTGCGGCCATCTGCTCAGATTCTCCGAGACCTTCGGCTTCTACGAGACCTTCGCCAAGACGGAGACCCTTACCGGGATCTCCAAGAAGTGGTTCGGGAAAGTACGGCAGATTCTAGAGGCGATGTACCCAGTCAAGAACGAGATGGACACCGCGTTGAAAAACGAGGAGATGGACCGCTATGCGGAGTACAAGAAGGAGTATGACAAACTTCTCGATATATTTGTCAAGACTATAGACAAGCCCGAGAGGGCGGACCCGAAGACTGTCCGGGAGGAACGCAAGGCAGAAAAGGAATTCATAGAACAGCTCGATGCCAGGTTGTCTCCAGAAGGTCAGCTCATACTCTTGGACGAAAGCCTCAGGACTAAAATCCGTAAGTTAATCGATGATGAGACTCGAAAGAAGCGGGAACCACTGCTGGCGATTCAAATCCAGGGCTTCATCAGGACCATCGACTATTTAATAGACAATGAAAAGACGGAAGAGGCCACCGGGAATACCCTGAAATGGTATTCCTCCTTGAAGGAGGCGGCTACACAAATGTACAAGGACAAAACCCTGGTGGAGAGGGCTATGCAGGCCAACAACAAAAGCGCCTACTCCGTGGCCCAGAGCCAGTACGAGGAGTCGGCAAAAAAATTCCTGGACTTGGTGGACAAGCCTGTGAAGGTTCCCGAAAAGGGGAGGAAGCCGCCTTCGCCGGCAGAGAAGTGACAGAGTCATTCATACCGGAGTGCCTTGGCGGGGTCCAGTCTTGCGGCTCTCCATGCGGGTATCAGCCCTCCGAGCGTGCAGAGAGTTATGGACACGCAGACGATCATCACGAGGTCTCTTGGATTGACTGATGCCGGGAGCTCGCTGAAGAGATAGAACTGCTTGGGGAATACCTCTTGTCCGCTTACATACCTCAGAAGCTTGAGTATCTCATTGCGCCATTGGATGACAAGCAGGCCCATGGCTGTGCCGAGGCCTGTGCCCACCACCCCGACGAGGAAGCCCTGGCAGAGGAATACCAGAAGCACCGTGCCGTCGCCGGCGCCGAGGGCCTTGAGCAGACCGATCTCCCTGGTCTTCTGGACCACGACGGTTATCAATGTGTTGGCGATGCTGAATGCGGCGACGAGAACAATGAATATCAGCAAGAAGAACTGCATGTTCTTCTCGACCTCGAGGACACCGAGGAACTGCTGGTTCATCTGTTGCCATGAGAGCACATGCAATGATGGGAACTCCTCGCGGAGCGCCTTCAGCTCGCCCTTGAGGTTGAAGGCATCCTGAGTCTTGACATATACCGCTGTCGCCGCGCCCCACGGCAGCCCGAAAAGCTCGTCGGCATCGTCCATGTTTATGAAAAGAACGTTTTTGTCGAAATCATACTTCCCGAAGGAGAACAGAGCCACGACGGTGAATTCCGACGGCAGGTATATTTTCTCGACATTGGCCATGTCCACCTGACCCGAGCCGTCCACGCTGACCATCTGAGCGAGCTTCGTGGGGGAGTGCAGGATGATCTTGTCCCCCAGTCTCAGCGCCAGCTCGTTGGCGACGACCTCGCTCAGCAAAGCCTCTCCCCTTCCTATGCTGAATGCCCCCTCGAACGAGACATTCTCCACTCCGTATGTCAGTGCGTCGGAAACCTTGATGCAGTCAGCCTCGAGCTCCGGGACTATCCCGATGAGCATCTTCGGCAGAAATCTGTCGCTGCGCTGGACGAGGACATGCTTCTGCACCACCGGAGCGGCGCGGGAGCCTATCTTCTCGACCTTCCGGATTATCCTCCCCGGATCAGGGATGAAGCCTTTGCTGTAGTCGGTGATCTGTATATCCGCGGAGGTCTCGAGTATTTTTTTCTTGAACTCATCGGTGAATCCAGTCATGACGGCGAGAACGATTATCAGCACCGCCACGCCGAGTACCACACCGAGCAAGGAGACGCAGGTTATCACAGAGACGGCATTCCTCTTAGGCTTGAGGTAGCGCCATGCAAGAAAAAGATCAGTCAGGAACCTCATTCAGCACCAGTAAATTTAGGATCAGCCCTGCCGGAAGGGGGCAAGCCGCCGATCACATCCAAGGCAAAAACGTAATATGCAGGCCGAAATGTCCAAATTCAAGCTTGGTATGAGCTAATTGCCAAATCCTGTGTGAACCGCTTGGGGAGCGCGGGGGCGGCAAGCTCTTTTCGCGCGAAAATGCGCCATGCGTTAATTGGGGAGTCAGCCGGTCGCCGCGTAGACCATAGCCAGATAGTTATCTCGCGGGATGTATTCCGGGATGCTGTTCCCCGATCCGAGTGCGTAGCCGCCGGTATTGGAGCTGAGTTCCAGCATGCCTTTCGCACGCTCCGCGATCACCGAGGGGGTGGCCCTGCACAGGAAGTCCAGGTCTATGCCCCCCAGGATTGCGATCCGCGAGCCCCATCTGGCATATGCCTCCTCGACCGGGCAGATGCTGTCCTCATAGGAATGCTTGCCCTGGAAATTGATGTCGTCTATTATGTCGTCCATGACGTTCTCGAGATTGCCGCAGGAGTGGAGGATGGCGGGCTTCCCGCAGTCGTGTATGGCCTTGACAATCCTGCGGTGCCATGGAATGATGTATTTTCGCATGTCCTCAGGGCTGAGCATTGTCTGGGTCTTGAAGCCCCAGTCGTCGTTTGATATTGCCGCGCCGATGGTGTCGAAGGCGCTGCTGATCTCATAATGTCTGAGCAGCCTGCTTCCGACGGCATCGCATATGTCGGAAAGGAGTCCGGGGTCGTCAATGCTCATGAAGCAGAGGTTGTCGTAGCCCGTCAGTCCTATCACGTTCTCGAGCACTCCGCCGGGGCCGCATATGATAAGTTTCATCCCGTCCGGGATGTGCGGAGCGACCTTGTCGAGCATCGAGTAGTCGTGGGCATCCACGTCAGGCCATGGACATGCCTCAAAATCCTTTCTGTCGCGTATCAACACGCCGTCGTTCAGCGATATCGTGCTTTCCCTCGCGTGCTCCTTTCCAGGGAAGGCGAAGCTGCAATGCACGGTGGCATAGTCATAGCCGAGCTTCTCGAACGCCTTGATCCTTCTTATCGTCATTTCCATCTGGTCCGCGTCGGCAGGCAGCTTTATCCCGGTGACATGCTCGTAAAGGCTCTCGTTCATGAAAAACTCGAACAGCGTCGGGCGTTTCGGCCTCTTGTTCTCCAGAACAGCCTGCAGATTCTCGAAATCAGGTCTTCTCATGACTTGTCCTCCTTTTATACCGGCTCTCATGTCAATAATTTAACTTTGCCTGCGAATCTCAAAACTTCTTTACCAATTATTGCTTAATATTATGCTTTTACCCCTTGATTTCATTGTCAAAAACAAGTATTTTTTACCATTAACGACTATTTGAGTTTGATTTTTATCTTTAGAGCCGATTTCAAAACTACCCGTGGCCGCCCAAAGGGTTGGGGCGGAGGCACGGCATGCGCCACGGCGAAATGGCAGGCACAGACAGCTTCGG
>JAFGFR010000311.1 GCA_016930955.1 Victivallales bacterium
AGGTCAAGCCTAGGCCCAGGAGACACATGATAGGAGTGACGGAGACCCCGAAGGGAGAGATTCCCGAGGTGCCGCCGATGCCCCACAACAAGTGGAGTCTTTTCCAGGTAGGCTTTTTCCCTGAATGGCCGAGTTTCACCAGGTTGTCGAATGTTTATGGTGTCAAGCTTGGAGCTCCGATGTGCGACGGCTACGGCAGGGTCTATGGAGTGGAGCCCTCGATCCTTTACAGCGGCACAAGATACATCGGCGGAGTGCAGGCCTCATTTTGGGGGACTTGCCTTGCGAGGGAGGTTTACGGCATACAATCCTCCACCTTCGGGCCTTGCATCACGGGCAGCATCTATGGGTTGCAGGCCGTAGGCTCGCTTGGGATGGCGGAAGTTGTTTACGGTGCGCAGATTGCGCCGGTAACGATGTGCGGGACGGAGCTTGTTGGGGTACAATTTGGCGTGGTGAACATGACCTCCAAGACCCTCACTGGCTTCCAGGGCGGCGCAGTGAATATAGCTGAGAACCTTGATGGTGTTCAGCTGGGGGTGTTCAACTACAGCGAGAAGGACGGGCTGCAGTTCGGCGGCATAAACATAATCAAGAATGGCTGGCTGCCGTTCTTCCCGGCGATTAACTTCAAGTTCTGAAAACCGCTGTCGTTCAAAATGAAAGGAGTTTTTGTGATGTATAAGATTCTGATGGTCTCCGTTGTGCTTTTATTCTTCTCGCTGGACTGTCCCGCGAGTGACCCTGAGGATAGGTCGTGGGACTTTTTTGGTGTGGTGTTCATCCCGGGCGTGCCATCATCATCAAATGACACGGACATAGGCGGCTTCCGTGTCGGGTTGCCGATTGCCGGGGGGCTGAACACTGTATGCGGCATAGAGTTCGCTGCCGCTTGCTGCTGGACAAGGGAGGTCTTTGGTGTCCAGACGGCTCCGCTTTTCTGCATATCGGAAAATCTTACGGGTCTGCAGGCCAGTCCGGTGAACATGGCGGAAAAGGTCGCCGGTGTCCAGTTCGGACTGGTTAACGTATGCAATGACGCCTCGTTTCAGCTTGGGCTGGTGAATTTCAACGAGTCTGGCATACTGCCGGTGACCATCATCGCCAACTGGGGCTTCTAACAGCGCTGAACAGCTTTGCTATAAGTGCATGGTCTTTCACCCCGGGTGACGACTCCACGCCGCTGTTGAAATCCAGCCCGAATGGGCGGATGGCGGCAGCGGCATTTGCGAAATTCGCAGGATTTAGGCCTCCTGCCAAGATCACGGGCCGCGGTAGCGTTGTGACTGCGAATTTCGCTATATCGCCATCCACGCCTTGCCCCGTGCCTCCGTGCAGGCTCTCATCGAAGGCATCTACAAGGAACTTGTCGCACGGGTAGTGCACAAGCGAGGCTATTTGGCTGCGGCTGCGTGCCCTTATTGCCTTCCACACCTCTGCCATTCCGCTGCAGTTTTCCGCGAACTCCTCCGACTCGTCGCCGTGGAGCTGTACTGTGTCTATTCCTGCGTCCATGTACTCCCTTACGGTATTGATGGCGGCATTGACGAAGACGCCGACGCACTGTTTTTTATCGACGAGTTTGCCGATTATCCTGGCAACGTTGTCGGGTGATATATAACGTGGGCTGGGTGGATATGCGATGAATCCGAGCGCGTCGGTGCCGGAGGATATTGCGAATTCCGCATCCTCCCGCCTTGTGATCCCGCATATCTTGATGAACATGTTCATGAGCTTTGGCCTTTCTCCGTGCTGACACGCCAACTAATTTGCCTCTCGAACGGCAATTTTTCCAGTTGACCAAGAGAATTATCGAAAAACATTCCCTTGAGGCATTGTATTTTGCCCTGACAATGTTCAAATTAAGGTGTTGGCAATAGTAATTGGGGTCGGTGTTGGTATTTGCCGTCGTCCTTTGGCTATGGCGTGACAGGTTGGAGTTGGAAATCGGGAAGAAACAACATGGGATAATGAAAATTAATGAGCCAATTTCAAAACTACCCGTGGCCGCTCAAAGGGTTGGGTCGGAGGCGCGGCATGCGCCACGGCGAAATGGCAGTCGCAGACAGCTTCGGGTATGCACCAGCCATTTCGCTGCACCGTCTGCCGCGCCTGCGCTCCCAACGCGGTTCACGCAGGGTTTTGGAACTGGCTCTAATGCCAACAAATCATTTTATCTGACGGCCATCTGCTGCAGGTAAATTCAAGCGTTATGTTATGGACGTGGGCGGTTTGGCGGGGCGAGGGGATAACTTCGAGGGGGAAACGGGCTGAGTCAGAAAGATTTGTCAGCGGAGAAGCCCATAGCTTTGGGTTGTCTCCCCTCTGGCGGAGACTTTATTGTGCATATTGACGCTTTCTGGATAGTTTTGACGGTTGTCCTGTATGCATTGGCGATCGTGAGTATTCTTTTTTCCGAGAGCAAACGTCGTCTTCTTGGGAACATGCTTGTGGATGCCCTCCACAAGAAGGCCGAGATCGGCAACTTCATCAACTCTTTTTCGAAGACGCTCAGGAGCGGGGATGAGATAGACAACTCCATGAGAGCCACTGCGCAGTACGTGGCGGATCTCATAGGTGCGAGCTCGGTATGTGTTTTTGTGTTTGATGACGATTGCCTGGTTGCCTCTGGAGTTGCCGGGGCATTCCCGCCGCTGCACAGCACCAATGACTATGTCTTCACAAAGCCCCGTTATATTTTGGATTCTCTCAAGCAGGAGAAGATACCTTTAGGCAAGGGACTTATAGGCGAGGTTGCACAGAGCGGGGAAGCACTGTTGATAGAAAATGCCTCCGATGATCCGCGCTTTGCGAATTCCCCGATACAGGTTGACACCTTCATGGCGGTGCCCATGGTTGCTGAGGGGCAGGTTGCGGGTGTTGTCTGCGCCGTCAACAACAGCCATACGGGCAGGGGTTTCACTCCCGAGCAATTCAGTGCGTTCAAGTTCATGGCCGGGCAGGTCATGATGGCGCACACCATCGTAAAGGTCTACTCGAATCTCACCAAACAGCAAAGGATCTCCCAAGAGCTAAGCTTCGCCAGGCAGATACAGGCGTCGCTCATACCCGAGAGTGCCCCTGAAAACGAGGATTTCGGGATATATGCCTTCACCCGTTCGGCCAAGGAGGTGGGCGGGGACTTTTATGATTTTGTGCAGGTTGACAAAGACAGGCTGCTCGTTGTTGTCGGGGATTCTTGCGGGAAGGGGATACCGGCTTGTATGCTTATGGCGATGGCCAGGAGCTTTATCAGGGCGAGCGCTGAAAGGTTCACTACTCTTCACGATCTTGTGAAGGGATTGAACGGGGACTTGTTCCGAGACACTGGGGAGGACAGTTTTGTGACCCTTGCCTGCTGTCTGATTGACAGCAGGGAGAAGACTGTTGAATATGCGAGGGCGGGTCATACTGAGATGCTGGTTGCGAGGCATGGGCATCCTGTCAGGAAGATATATCCTGACGGAGCCGCCTGCGGGCTGCTTCCGTCGGACATTGCCGGAAACTACGACATGCTCTCTTTCTCATTGCTTTCAGATATGTCGATACTGCTTTTTTCGGACGGTATAACAGAGTCGTTGGACGAGGACGGGAATGAGTTCGGCCTTGATGCGTTGGTCGGCATTTTTGACAGTGTGACCAGCCAGTCCACGCCGCCGGGCGAGATTGTTGACAAAATAATACGCGATGTTGACGAGTTTGCCGGCGATGTGCCTCAGGTTGACGACCAGACTTTGGTGCTCATTGCAAGCAGGATGAATGGCCAGTCCGTCTCGTTTTTGCCGTCAGGGGGGACATAGTCTTACATATTCAGCAACCCCCGTTAGTTCGGGGTCAGTGCTGGACAGTCTTCGAGTGTCTCAGCCCCGACCTTGACGTGGTTTTCTGAACATCTACTATGATAATGCTAGAGAGGAGTGAGTGGTTATGTTCAACAAAGGGATGTTTTCGGCGTTGTTGGTGTTGTGTTCCCTGATGCTTGGAGGCTGTGGTGGGGATGAGCAGTCTCTGGGGGGTGATGGGGTGGTGCGTATTGCGGTGATACCCAAGGGGACGACGCATGTATTCTGGAAGAGTGTGGAGCAGGGTGCTCTTGATGCGGGGCGGGAGCTTGATGTGAATGTGGTCTGGCAGGGGCCTCTTCATGAGAACGACAGGGCGCAGCAGATAGCGATTGTCGAGCAGTTTGTTTCTGAAGGGATTGAGGGGATTGTGCTTGCGCCGTTGGACAACAATGCCCTATGTCGTCCGGTGCATTCGGCGATGTCGAGGAAAATCCCTGTGGTGATCTTTGACTCGCCCTTGGTTGGTGAGGTGGGCAAGGACTTCACATCTTTCGTTGCGACCGACAACATGCAGGGCGGACGTATAGCCGGGGAGAAGCTCGCGGAACTGCTCGGCGGCAAGGGAAAGGTTGTGTTGTTGCGCTATATGGAGGGGTCGGCGAGCACGATGGAGCGGGAGGCCGGATTTCTGGAGGTCATACGCAATTATGACGGCATAGATGTTATAGTTGACAACCGTTACGGGGGTGCCACGGCTGGCGAGGCGCAGACTGCGTCGTTGGATTTGCTGGATCGTCTTCGCGAGTCCGACGGGATATTTTGTCCTAACGAGTCCACTTCGTTCGGCATGCTTCTTGCTTTGCGTCAGAGCAATCTTGCCGGGAAGAGATTTTTTGTCGGTTTCGATGCCTCGCCACCTTTGCTCGATGGGTTGAAGGCCGGGCATATAAATGCGCTTGTTGTCCAGAACCCCTACCGGATGGGGTATGAGGGTGTCAAGACGCTTGTCAGGCATCTGCGCGGCGATGATATCCCTCTTGAGATTGACACTGGTGTGAATTTGGTCACTGGGGAGAACATCGACACTCCCGAGATCAAAGAGTTCCTCGGGTTGTAGAGCGGATGAACAGCTTGACTGAATCTGATGCTCCCGACTTTTTGAAGGCTTTGCCTCGTCTTCGGATGCTGGGTGTTCGCAAGCGTTTCAATGCGACTCTGGCCTTGGACGGAGTTGATCTGGAGGTTTGTGCCGGCGAGGTTCTGGCTTTGGTCGGGGAGAACGGGGCGGGGAAGAGCACCCTCATGAAAATCCTTTCTGGAGCCTATCAGCCTGACGCGGGTCAGATGTGGCTTGACGGCGTGGGATACTGTCCCCGCGGGCCGATGGATGCGCGCCGCTCGGGGGTGGCGATGATCTATCAGGAGTTGTCCCTTGCACCGCATCTCTCGGTCACGGAGAACATTACTCTGGGCATGGAGCCGATGATGGGGATTCTTCTCGATCTTGGGAGGATGCGCGCCACAGCGGCCGATGCGATGGAGGTCCTCGGCAGGCCGGAT
>JAFGFR010000312.1 GCA_016930955.1 Victivallales bacterium
ATCGTTCTCGATGCGTTCGAGTGAAGTGGCCATTATCCTTGCCTCTCCGGTTCGGTTGGCGAGGATCTGTACAGCCGCCTTACCTCCGACATCGCTTGTGGCAAAGCCGACATCCGAGACCTTGCCGTCCTTGAGGAATGCGATTGCTGCAGAGCCTTTGATGGACTCGAACTTGACCAACACACCCGACAATGGGTTCTTTGCCGAGTCTTTGACGACGGCGATGGCCTCGGAAAGCTCTTCCGGGCGGTAGTCGGGGAAGGCCACCCCTCCTCTCGTCTCGATAGTCGAGGGGGACAAGGCCAGCGCCACCGACTGCGCCCCTTGAGCCGTCACCTTGATGTTGAAAGTCTTCTTCTCCATGCCTTTTCCAGAGAATTTCGCGTTGACGGTTGCCGGGTTGAAAGAATAGCCTTCCTTCGAGAAGGCAAGGCTCTCGGTCTGGTGGTCAATCACGGGTATGTTGATCGAACGGTCTTTTTCCAGCGGCAGGTCAAAGCTTGTGCCGTCCCCCTTGGTCACCCCTACCGACCCCGGCAGGCTTGCCTTGCCGGAAATGCTGAATACACATCTTACTGTCCCGATCAGAGCCGCGCCTTCCGCCACGATGTCCACCTCAAGCGACTGCTCCTTCTTGCCCCGCTTTAAATCCAACGTCACGGGCTTGAAGTTATAGCCGGTGCGCTGTGCGGTGACTGTCACCTTCTTGTCGGTGTATGGTGCCCATCCGAAGCGGTAGCGACCTTGCGTGTCCGAAACCACAGTCGGCGCGGTGACACCGTCAAGGAAGACCTCGGCATCCGAAATGCCCTTGCCCTGAGCATCCTTGACTATGCCCGACAGGCAAAAAACCTCCGGCGGATGCAGGGAAAGAACTATGTTGCCGTCGTCATAGTACGCAGACTTGTTGTCGGTCTTGTAAGTGGCGTAGCCCTGTTTCTCGGCGCTGATGTTGAAAGGCGGGATATTTTTGTTCCCCTTGGCAACCGGCACATAGAAATCCATCAGAAACCTGCCCGCCGGGTCGGTGATGTCCTCGAATTTGAAACTCTTGTCCTTCGCCTCGACCTTGACTGTTGCCCCTTGTATTGGAGCCGGCGGGTTGCCGCTTTCAACACGACCGTGGCACGGCACGAAAAGAAGATCGTCGGCCACAACCCTAAGCCTCGTCTCATTTTCAGCCTTGATCTCATGATGCAGGGGATCAAAAAAGCCCTCCGTCATGGGGCCCGTGGTAACATAGAAAGCATCCGACCTGACCCCGATCTCGACGTTGCCATGGTCTGAGTAGAAGTACTTGGCGTTCTGTATGCTAAGAGTTATCTCCTTCAGGGGCGGGCAGTCCTCGGGCATGGTGGCATATATTGATGGGCTCCTCTTCTCGTCGCTTATTACAATATGCTTCGAGCCCTCCCTCATGGTCAGGCCGATCGTGTTCCCTTCCATGTCCTTTGCCCAGGCAGTCAGATCAAACTCCATCCTCCTGTCGTAGGTCTTCTGCGTCACGATAACCCCCAGGACAAACTTCAGGGCCTTTTTTGCTGCGAAATCCACCACTTTCTCGACCAAGGTCTTGTTGCTGCTGACTTTGTTTAGCAGTCCGCTGATCGTCTTGCTCGCGCTTTGCACCAGCCCGGGCAGGTCGGTGACATTCACCGTGTCCTTGTGGAAATACGAGTCCGAGGTGTCAACTCCCGTGATATTCCCCTTTCCGGTCTTGGGGCCGATCTTCTCGTTGCATTTGTCCTCGATATTGACACCCAGGTCGGCTACGGTGACCTTCGCCACATTGT
Source organism: Victivallales bacterium (assembly GCA_016930955.1). Classification (GTDB taxonomy): domain Bacteria; phylum Verrucomicrobiota; class Lentisphaeria; order Victivallales; family JAADHT01; genus JAFGFR01. Next base: position 1,794 of record JAFGFR010000312.1, read on the forward strand.
TGTGCCACTCGCCCTTTACCTTCACATCGAGCCCAACATCCGTCGAGAAACCGAGCTGCCTGCGGAAAAACACCTCCTTGGTGGTGACCTGGATAGCTCCCAGGCATAGATTCCCGCCGAGGCCCTCCTTCCTGGCAAGGGACGTGTTCAGCTTGTTCAGGTCCTTCTTTGTGAACTTCCAATCTGCGTTCATTGTGGCTATGAACTCCTGAGAACCTCCGTCGGGAGCCCAGAGCGTGTCCAGCGCGATCCCCAGCCCTAGCTCATCGAGTCCTATCGCCTTCCCGGGGGCGCCGAGACCGACAGTGGCATCCAGCCTGTGGTGCTGATGAGGCTTCTTCAACGGCCGCCCTCTCGACTCGCGGAAGCTGACAATCTGACTCGTCGCCTCCTCGGCGCAGAAAACCGACAGTTCCATAGATGAAATCTGAATTAGACACACCCCCAAGAACGCCTTCCTTGCAAACCCTCGCATGCCTGTCATTTATCCACCTCGTATGAATGATTTTTGCCTGAACGCCACCCAAGCTACAAAAAATACGCCGCCGCCGGCGCAATTCAAGGCCTGAATCTTCCTGTTCCGGCTCCAGAGAACGGGGGAGAGGGAAGTTTGCCAACAACAAATCCCGCATCGGCGTGGCCTCGCATCAAAATGGCAGGCCGCGCGGGCACGGGTAGTTCTGAAATCGGCTCAAAAAACCAAATAAGGCTATGTCATTTGGGAAACAAGCCGTAAGATTTTTTCTTGCAGGTTGAGAGCGACAGGATCGGCAAGGACATGTCAGGCATTCTGGAAAAAACTGCAACAAAAAGCTTAATCCACGAGAACTGCGATTTAAATGGGTTTCTAGGGGTATTATGCTTTGCAGGTTGTTTAAAGCAAGCAACCTAAGTGCTAACGGCACCGATGTTACCCTTGGGGATTTGAGGGTCACAGACCTGTCGGGATGTCCATGAACTCGCATTCTATGCCGAAGGAGTCCTTTACGCGGTCCATAGCGGCTAGCACTCCTGGTGTCTCGCTGCGGTAGTGACCCGCGGCGATGACTTTCAGCTTGGTCTCGTGCATGGGATGCCATTCGGAATGGCTTATCTCCCCTGTTACGAGAAGGTCGAGTCCCGCCTCAGCGGCCGCCTCGATGCCGTCAACCCCTGCGCCGCCGGAGATCACCCCGACTTTGCGAACTTCGCAAGAGCTGTCGCAGAAAATCTTGCATTTGGTTCTCAGTGTCTTGTCGATTATTCTTGCAAGGTCGGCTGGGCTTGCGGGTTTCGCAAGCTCGCCCATGAAGCCGATCTCGGCATTTGCGAATTTCGCAAAAGGTTGAGGGTTGCGCAAGCCCAGGTTTTTTGCAATCAGGGCGTTGTGGCCGATCTTTGGGTGTGCATCCAGCGGGAGGTGCGCGGCATACAGAGAAATATCGTTTGAAAACAAAGTCGAGAAAATTCTCGCGGCCCGCCCCTGAAGTCTCTTGAACCCGCTTTTCCAGCTAAGGCCGTGGTGGGTGAAAATAAAGTCGGCCTTGGATTCCGCCGCGCGTCCGCATAGCTCCAGGCAGGCATCAACTCCGAACACGGCTTTCCTCACCACTCTGCCACCCTCGACCTGAAGGCCGTTGTTCGAGCTGTCGTCAGGAAACCTGCCCAAATCTAGCAGATCGTCCAAATACAACACCAGATCACGCAATTGTACATCCTTCATTGCCAATACTCCAATCGCTTTCAAAGCTATTAGTGACTTAGCTTTTCGTCATCTTTCCCGGAATCTTTTTTGCTCGCCTGCTCCAGTGCCTGCAGTACACTGGTGCCCTGGAATTGTTCGGTTCCGCTGGCGTAGTCTATAGCGCGCTTGCCACTCTCATCCTTGATGTTGACATCCGCCCCGGCATCAATCGCAGACTGGATGTTGGCAGGTGCGCCGTTGCCGCAGAGCGTGATGAATTCCTGAAGGCTCATTTTTGCCTTCCCCGGTGGTGGACTGCAGGCCAGCAATGCAAGTGCTGAAAGCACCGGCAAGATTATTATGAGCACCATGGCCCTCGGCAGTTTTGAAATCGGTTTTTTGGTTTTCATTGGATATTTCCTTGTATTGTCTCAGTATTGAAAAAATCGAGCAATTGATAGAACCCTTCAAGCCAAACCTCCATGGAATCCCGGCAGATGTAGTGTGGCATGATCGCGATCTGAATCTGACCGGGACGCATGATTACATACCAGGTGTCGGCGGATCTGAGTTTGGATTGGATTTTCCCTATGGCCTCCCTGATGTTTGTGTCTTCAATCATCCCGCCTTTATTTTTTGTCCTTCTGCACCTTGAGACATATGGTTAAAAGATAAGGCAGAACCCTTTTGATGTCAAGTCGCAATACGGCATAACCCGGTCACATGTGTTCCCTTTTATTCCGTTTGCCTGCAGTGTCTGATCGCTTTCACGCATCCACCGACAGATTTCTGCCGACAAGCTTTGCGTGCTTGAAAAAATAGCCCCGGATAGTATATATAGTCTGAATAGGTCATTAGGACATTTGTAGCCGATTGAGGAGTTATGGCGGAAAACCTATACAGCGAGATTCTCGACAACGAGCATCCGAACCACTACCATTTGCTGTGTCTGAAGCTTTTCGAGAGCAACCAGGAAGTCATCCATCAGGCGGGGTTGCGCCAGATGAAGAAGCTCAAGGCCTGGGACCTGCACGAGGACAAGGGCACGGCGGCACAAGTCCGCGAGATGCACGTCCAGCTAAGCTGTGCCCTGGCAACACTGGAGGATCCGGAGAAGAAGAGCGCCTACGACAAGACCCTTGCCGAGAAGCTGGGAACGATAAATCCCTATGAAAGGGGCAAATCTACTGCAGCAGACTTTGAGAACAAGTGTCCCGCATGCGGTGTTCAAAACGCCACGGATGCACGTTTCTGTGTCGGATGCGGTGAATCTCTTTTCCAGCCATGTTTGGAATGCGGCAGAGAAACACTGAACTGCATGCGTTTCTGCCCTCAGTGCGGGACCGACAACAGTGCGTTCACGACAATCGCCGGCATCGTCGCCAACATAAAGGATTATCACTCTAAGCGTAATTGGGAGAGCGTGGTCGAGGAGGCATCAAAATTGCCCAAGGATGCCAAAGTCACTGGGAAGAAAGGTGTTCGCTTGATGAAAACAGCCTCGAAATTGACGAATGAAGCAATAGGGCATATCGAGGCCATCCCGCGTTTGGAAGAGACAATCCAGGTGTTTCTGGAAGAAGATGACTATGAGCCGGCAATGAGGCTGGTCGGAGAGTTGGATGCGCGGGTTGCCGATCCTTCAGAGACAGAGAAAATCAAGGGTATAATCCTTGATCGCATAGAGGAGACTAAACGTCGCGTTCGAGAATCCTTGGAACAACGGGCTTTCAACAAACTCTTATTGAATATCCAGGCACTCCAAGAGAGAAACAACATCCCGGATGCTATCTCGCTTTGCCAAGAGTGGTTGAGTGAGAACCCACATGCCAATGATGCACGCCTGAAGCAGATATCCGAAATAATTGCCTTTCTAACTTTTCTAAAAAGTTCGAATGATAAGGCTTTAGCGGAAAAGAAACGTAAGCTGCTTTTACTTGGCGTGGCATTGGCATCTATTACTCTTTTGTGCCTGCTTCTCTTTTTCTGGGGGGGTAGGCAATACAAGCGCAACGAGACGTTCAAGGCCGCTTGTTACGCAGGCGAGGCGGCGATGCGGCTAAGCGACTACCAAACAGCAAAAGCCCAATTTGAACGTGCGTTGAAAATCAAACCTCGGCATTCTGCTACACTCGCTCGTTTACGGTCGGCGATCGAGCACGAAGAAAGGCACGCAGAAGCGTACTGGAGGGATATTGCCAGCGGCAAGATTATTCCTTCAGCCAATGAATGGGCAAAAGCTGAACAAGCCATGCTCAAAGCGGCAAGACATGGAGAAGCTGAAGCACAGTGCTTTCTGGGGGATATGTATTTTGAAGGGAATGGTGTGTCCAAAAATCTTAGCGAAGCCTTTCTCTGGTACCGCAAGGCGGCAGAGCTGGGGCTGGCCGTGGCCCAAAACAACCTCGGAGTGATGTACGCTAACGGGAAAGGCTTGGCGAAGGACGAGGCTCAAGCCGCCGTATGGTACCGCAAGGCGGCGGAGCAGGGGCTGGCCATGGCCCAAAGCAACCTCGGAAGCATGTACTTCGACGGTCGCGGAGTGGCGAAGGACGAGGCGCAAGCCGCCGTATGGTACCGCAAGGCCGCGGAGAAGGGGAGTGATATTGCACAATTCAACCTCGGAAACATGTACTCCGACGGTTGCGGAGTGGCGAAAGACGAGGTGCAGGCCTTCTTCTGGTACTGCAAGGCGGCAAAGCAGGGGCTGGCCATGGCCCAAAACAGCCTCGGAAGCATGTACTCCGACGGTCGCGGAGTGGCGAAGGACGAGGCGCATGCCGTCTTTTGGTGCCGTGAGGCCGCGGAGCAGGGGTATCCCCCGGCACAATCCAACCTCGGAAGCATGTACTCCGACGGTCGCGGAGTGGCGAAAGACGAGGTGCAGGCCCTCTTCTGGTACCGCAAGGCGGCAAAGCAGGGGTATGCCGATGCCCAGTACAACCTCGGATTGATGTACAAAAAAGGTAGGGGCGTGGCGAGGGACGATGTGCAAGCCGCGGCTTGGTTCCGCAAGGCGGCGGAGCAGGGGCTGGCCATGGCCCAAAACAGCCTCGGAAGCATGTACTCCGACGGTCGCGGAGTGGCGAAAGACCAGGTGCAGGCCTTCTTATGCTTCCGCAAGGCGGCGGAGCAGGGGTATGCCGATGCCCAGTACAACCTCGGATTGATGTACAAAAAAGGTAGGGGCGTGGCGAGGGACGATGTGCA
>JAFGFR010000313.1 GCA_016930955.1 Victivallales bacterium
CATAGTCTACGCTTACCCGGTGCTCGGGGGGCAGGCGACCGGAGAGAGTGTCGTCAAGATGCCCATAGTCTCCAGAAGAGACGTGATAACCAACGTCAGGGTCTATGACGGAGAGACCGTAGTCCTCGGGGGTATGCTGCGTGAACAATCCAACAGCAACGACGACAGGATTCCAGGTGCCGGCAATGTTCCTATTCTAGGTTTCCTGACCAGAGTCCAGGCATCGAATGCTGTCAAACGCAACTTGCTGGTATTTGTGACTGCCAGAATTGTCAGCCCGGACGGGTTGCCTGTGCGCATATCACCTGATAACGGCCTGTTCGACTTCAGACGCTAAAAAATTGCATAATAATAAGTTTAGGAGGAAAAAATGCATTGTGCCTTAAAAAAAGTCCCATATATGAAGCCCTTGCTGTTATTGCTGCCCTTGCTGAGCTGCTGGTTGATTTTATCAGCAGATACTGGAGAAGAGCTTAAAGACTACCAGCTGGCCGCAGACAACGAGGAGGTATCGCGAGAAAAGGTGGAGACGGAGGCAGCTATGCTCGCACGCAATGCCAGGGTGGCCTTCGAGATCGATGACTATCCCGGAGCCATCAGACACTACCTTGCTGCAGTGGAGAAGCTCACACCCTTCAAGGCCAATGCACGCATAAGCGGCATTATTCAAAATATCCAGCAGAACATGGCCGTGGTATATCACTACTGGGGCAGGGATACAGCCGCTCGTGCTCAGAAAGATGCCGACGAGGGAGCGTTCGACGATGCCATCGCAAAGTGCATGAACGCAATGGATATAGACCCCTCACTAAGGCCAAGTATGGAAAACCTCATTAGAAAATATGAGGCCATGAAGAAGAATACCGCCTACACCAACGAGAAGTCCGAGAAGTCCACCGACCCGACCAAGGAGCAAAGGCTCTACGAGATAGACATCCTCATGCTTCAGGGTGAAAAGCTCTACCAGCAGAGTCTGTGGCACCGGGCCAGGGAGAAGTTCGAGCAGGTACTGGTTATAGACCCGTACAACCTACAGGCAATCGAGGGTATAAGAAAGCTGACCAAGCAGATGTACGACGCCGGCAAGCGCAGGTATGAGGTCACTCAGGAGGAAAGGAATGCCGAGGTCGAGTGGAACTATGTCTCTCCCCTTATAGCCAGATCCCTCACCCCCTCCGAGAAAGTAGTCGAACCGCTGGAGAAACGACAGGAGAAAAACAAGGTCAGGGAAAAACTTAAAAACATCATAATAGACCACATGACCTTCGAGGATGCGAGCATCGCTGCGGTAATAAACTTACTCAGGGTACGAGCCAAAGACCTTGACCCGCAGAAAGAGGGTATCAACATATTTCTAAGACTTGATAACGCCACGCCTGCGGCTTCAGACACCGGGCCAGCGCCAGCGGCGGCAGATGACGACGGGGGCTTTTTGTTTGACGATGTTGAGGCTGAAGACGACATATTGGCCGATGCTGGAATCGTGGGAGAAAGGGCAGAAAACACTATCACCATAATGTTCAATGACCTGTCGCTCGAGGATGCGATAAGAAACATCTGCATCGCCGCCAACATGAACTACCGTGTCGAGGAATATGCAGTGGTAATGGCTCCCAAAACTATGGCCATGGACAGCCTTGAAACCCGGATTTATCCCGTGGAAAGCCAGGCGTTCGAGGAAATCGGAGCTGCCGCTGCCGGTGCTGCCGGCGAGGGTGCCGTGACCGAGGGAGGGACGACCTCCGTCAAGGATTTCTTCGTCCGCCGTGGTGTCCCCTTCCCAGACCAGGCAAGAATCGTCTATGATGCCGCCATCAGCCGGCTTATCGCCACCAACACGGATGAAAATCTGAAACTTATCGAGCAGATCATTGACGAGCTGAATGTGCTTGACCCCCAGGTACTGATAGAGTCGAAGTTCGTTGAAATACAGGAGAACAAGACAGACGAGCTGGGGTTTGAATGGGCTCTCTCCAGGGCTAATCCGGATCCGGCCGTCCTGCCCCATACTTACTACTTCGCCGAGAACGACCAACTTCTGAGATTCGACAATCAAAACCGTTTGGGGGGCAATGACGAGGCTCTCCGAATTGACCGGACGGTCAGTGGATACAACATGACACTCAGGGTTCGAGCCATGGATATCATGGATAGGGTCGACTTGCTTTCCTGCCCGAGAATAACCACACAGAACGGAGAAGAGGCAATCATAAGGATGGTGCAGGAAGAATACTACCCCGAGTCCTGGGGGGAGACTACTGTCATCAGCGGAACTCCAGGCATAGGGTTCTCGGCATCAATGCCTGAGTTCGGCGAGCCCGAGGAGATGGGGGTAAGGCTGACAGTGACTCCCACTGTGGATCCTGACAACTACACGATACATCTTGATATGATCCCTGCTGTACGGTCATTCATCACATGGGTGGACTACAGCTACGATGTCCCGACAGAAATTGCTGGAGGTGTTACTGTTACAGTCCCAAACGTCATAAGGATGCCCATATTCGAGGCCAGAACTGTGCAGACCCAGATCACTGTGTACGATGGCGAGACTGTTGTCATGGGGGGCATAATGAGGGACACCACCAATACGGTTGATGACAGGATACCGATTCTGGGCGACCTTCCGCTCATAGGCAGGGCCTTCAGGTCAAAATATATTGACAAGGCCAAGGCCAATCTGATTATTTTCACTACTGTGCGCCTTGTCAATCCCGACGGGTCGCCGTTGAGAGAGCGCGAGGTCAGAGGCAAACCCCCATTCAGGATGTAGTCCCGATTTCCCTAAGACCAATTGATCGACATCAGTCGCTTTTCACCGACTGCCTCGCAAGTCGTCTGGCAAGCTTCGCCTCGACCCTCTTGCCATAGCTTATGATCATCCCGTAGGACGCGAAATATGAGCAAAGCGCGAACAACAGACCCAGAAAAACACCGCCGACGAAAAATGGCACTAGAATCTCCGTCCCGAGGTTCGTGAAGGACTCGAAAGTCCTTTCCTTAAGGAACGTCCCGAAGAGGTCATTGGCGGTTTTCCATCCCAGCTCCCCACCGGAGAGCTTCGCGCCTAAAAGGCACTGGAACGGGTATATGAAGGGCACAGTCCACGGATTTGTCACCCAAGTACAGGCCAATGCCGGTATTTTCCTTGCCTTTAAAACGAATGCCAATATGACTGCAGCGACCATCTGTAGCCCGAACGGGACAACAAATCCGGTAAAAAACCCGACGGCTACACCCCTGGAAATAGATTCTGGTGTCCCGGACTGCTTGACCAGATTAAGATAAAACACCCTGAGTCTTCTACGCGATATCATCGCTGCCATAACACACTCCACCCTTCAATTAATCACCCCGATAAGTTGCCATATCATGTGGCATCTGTCAATGCCTTCTGGTAAATATTTGCATCGAGTCTGTAAAACTGACGTAACCCTTGTACATTATATATGCGGCATCGACGGCGTTGCAACTGATATCAGCGGCAAAAAGTTGCTGTGGGGAAAGAGGATAGATGAGCCCGAGAAAAACTTTTTTCATAACCGGCACGGGAACAGACGTAGGGAAGACTTTTGTTGCTGCTGGCATGGCGTCCCTATGCGTCCAGGCAGGATTGAAGACCGCCGTGATGAAGCCCGTCCAGACAGGGGCCGGGGATTGTGCCTCCACAGATATATCCGCAATTTCAAAACTTGTCCCGGGGCTTTTCAGGCTTCCCGGGCATATCGCCTCTCCGGCTGTCTTCTCTCTTCCCGCCTCACCTCATCTCGCGGCAAGGGCAGAAAATGCTGCAATATCGCCCGCTTCACTTCTTGATGCCTACAAAAAAATCAAGGATTTTACGCTGGACGTGCTGCTCGTCGAGGGGGCAGGGGGCGTGCTCGTGCCCCTGACTCAAGATTTCCTTATCATAGACCTTATCAAAAAGATGCGGGCCACTGCCATTGTAACCGCCCTGACCTCCCTCGGCACCATCAATCATACGCTGCTGACAATCCATGCACTCAGGACACATGGAGTTGAGATCGCCGGGGTGGTGTTCAACATGATGCCTGCAAAACCCGGCATTGTCCATCTGGACAACGTGGTCACTGTCGAAAGGCTGGGCAAGGTTAGCGTGCTGGGTATAGTGAAGAAACTACCCCATGGGAAACGCAGCATGCCCCACGCAGTCCTCCGTGAGTTCGACCGCCAGGCAGAGCTCAAAAAATTGCTTCTGGACTCTTGATCGCCACTACAAATTCTGGCTTTTTTCAACCATGGCTCTCTTGCGCCCTTGAGAACCGCATGATAGGTTATCACAGAAGCCAGTTGCCGCAGTGTGCCGTGGATGTATTCTTGTTTTGAGTGACACTGTAGTAACTACTAACTACTGCGAACCCGAAACGAGGAGAAAGGCATGGCAGGGAAAACAGATTCCGCAATGCTTGGAATATTTTTTCTTGCCGCCTTTTATGTCGCCATTCTCCCGCTGAAGGCACAGGAACCTGACTCGGTGCAGTTCCTGAAGATGGTCAGGCATCCACCCGGCAAAAGCACATGGGCCATTCTCGACGGCAAAGTGACCCACGAAAGGAAAAACGCTTCCCTGTGCGAGACCCCGATATCGTTCAGCGTCAGGTTCGCGCCGGAAAACACCTTCGCGCAACTTGTGATCGGCGGGGACGAGAAGTATTCCATAGGACAATCACATTTCTCGGACAAAGAGAAAGTCACGGTAATTCCCTCAGCCATGCCCAAGCCGTCAATATTGAGCAATTTCGGTCTCCGTCCGGGCGACCTCACAATGTCTTTCCTGTTCTGGGATTTTGAAAATGAGCTCCCGCATGAGTCATTCTCCACCCAACAATGCAGGGTCTTTACCCTCAGATCCACAGAGAAGAACGAACATGCGAAGGTTCATATAAGCGTCAAGTACCTTTTCCCGTTGAAGGTCGAGTGGATCAGGGCAGGCGAAAACAAAGCCTACAGAATGATGGAGGTAAGCTCGTTTAGAAAGGTGAACGACCTTTGGGTTATTGACAAACTTTTGCTGTCAGGCCCTGGATGGAGGACAAAAATCGAGTTCTCAAACTGCGATGCAGGCCTCGTCGAGAACGGCATACCCGAGAATCTCTTCTCTCATTCCAATAAATCTGAATGAAGCAGTTGCTGATAGAGCCAGTTGAAACTGGCTCGATAGTCTCATGAGCCAGTTTCAAAACTCCGCGTGAACCGCGTTGGGAGCGCAGGCGCGGCAGACGGTGCGGCGAAATGGCTGGTGCATACCCGAA
>JAFGFR010000314.1 GCA_016930955.1 Victivallales bacterium
ATTAATTTTTGTCAATTAATAAAGATATACCAATTGACAATGTTAATCAACTACATGAAGTTGCACTTCGCTCTTGAATGTAGCTAAGTGGAATGCCGATCAAGCCGGCATCTATCCACCCCTTGACCTTCTGGTAGATTTTTGAATAGTGGGACTCGAAGCCTATCTGGATCGTGTTCTCTATTGCCTGTCCATTACAATCACCGAATCTTGGCCGAGATCTGGTTCCACCTTCATTTTTTCCACCCTGTTGTCACGCAAAACACCTTGAACTGTGCGTTTCCCGGGCGCATGCAGCTTGAATTCCACGTCCCAGTCCTTCGGCCATGCCGGGAAGATGAACAGCTTTCCATTATCAGCATGCAGCAGCATCTTCTGCAGTGCGGTCATGAATGAGCCGCCGTGATCCAGATCGGGCACCCAGTCGGGATAAGCGGCCCAAAAGGCGGGGAAGCGGCATCGGGGGTCTTTATTTTTCGCACGGAAGTTCAATCCTTCGCGTGCCGCCGCAGGCAGACCGAGTAGAGCGGCCTGCGTCTCCTCCTGACGCCAGCAGGACCACTTTTGCCTAAACAGTCGTCTATGGAAGGTTTCAACTCCGATATCAAGATCAGGCTTTCCCACGCCGTAGATTCTGAATGGAAAGACAGCGTACAGCTCGGGGTTTTCGGAATTTCTTATTTTGTCGTCCCTGATAACCTCGGCGGCGGCCAAACTCTTTGTATTCGGATTAGGCATTTTGGGTCTCGCCGCCAATGGATGCACTTGGGGACGAAAATCCTTCGACCAGTCCTTGTCGCTAATTGGCAAGGGAGCCAGTTCGGCGCGCAGACGTGTCCAGTTCTCCTTGCGCTCCTTCCCCAGTTTTTCCTCGGGCAGGCGCAACAAGCCGTCAAGCACCCACATCAGTCCTGCCAGCTCCGGGACGGGATTTACCACGTCCCAATACGTCTCGAGAGCATTTGCCGGCGCAATCACCAATTTACCGTCCTCTCGCTTGAAAAACTTGTCGTAGAAGCTCAGATAGAGATCGGACAAAGGCAGCAATCTGTCTGTCACCAAGGCCTCGTCGCCAGTGTAATCATGATACTCGAGCATCAGGGCGAGCAGCTCCAGTCCGCCGGTCCAATAGCGAGCGGTATGTGACTGTGCACTCATGTTCAGCGACTGGGCACCCCAGAAAGGCTGTGTCTCTGCAAAGGCCACTGCCTCATAGCCAAACTTTTCCTTGTACTCCTGCTTCCTCCACTGCGCGGCGTTGAAATACATGTCAAAGAGTGGTGCCATCATCTCGAAGTCGCCGGCGGGAATCATCGGCCAATACAGGTGGCGGGAGTTCTGGAACCAATACTGCCCGCCCCACATATGATAGTCAGCCGTCGCCAGCATCTCGGTCTGCGAATCCATGTGCGGCACATCCATGGTGAAAATTCCACCGTTGAATTTGATGGGATAGGCCCCACGCCCCTGGCAGGCATCCATGAAACGCTGCAAGGCATAGGCCCGGCTTATCTGAAAGGCATTCTGGCTGTCGTTGTCACTGGTGATGTGTATCCAGCTTCGATTCCAGAATTCACGCCACCACTTGGCGTGGGCGGATCTCGCCTCGGCGACATTTACATCGTCAGATTTCACGCTTTCGCTCTTCAACGCCTCGATGTATTCATCCATTGTCTTTGTCTGTCTGGTCAGGACAGTGATGGATAAGAGGTGTGACTTTGCCGGCTCGGCCGATTGCAGGATGCTGTTGCTGGAGTTGACAAACCCTTTTCCTTTCAGCATTCCGCCGAATCCACGCCCGCGCAACGGGTCCGGCTGCCCTTTCACCAGAGATGGCCATGGCTTCGAGTTGTTGTTCCATTGAAAAAATCCCACTTGCTTTTGCTGGTTGCGCAGCACCCTTTGCTCGAGGTTCCGCCATATTTCCACGCTTGCGGTCAAGGTGAAGGGTTTTGCCCCGTCCGCCTCGATCCAAATCACCGGATGGTTGGCATCAACCCATATACTTATCTCGCGTTTGTCAGGGCCATCGGGGCCGCTGACTTTTATCGAGCCGTCTTCGAGCAGAAGCGCCTGGCGCATCGTCTTCCCTTTCTCAAAAAGCGCAGGCTGGCAGCGCAGACGGATCCGCGCCAGCTTCATCAGCTCCCCGGTCGGCCCCCAGGCACCGGTAGTCGCGATATAGAAACACACGTCGCCGTTCTCCTCAGTCCATACGTTCAGACCGATCTCTCCGTTGCCCAGAGGCATGGAGTCGCAGCTGCCGGTGCCGGGGGTGTCCCATACGACATCATAGCGTGCAGGCGATGACGGATCAAGGACTTCGGCAGCCATGCCCGAACCGGTGAAGAGCAACACGGCGGCAAGACTGATCATCTGAGTTAGCCGGGGAGAAATGAGATTTATATCCATTGCTTTGTCTCCTGATTTAGGTATTTTTTTGTCATGCCAGTCGCAAAATGTCAATTCTCCAGCTTCAACTCGGCCAGACGGTCGACTTCATGGACAGTGCAATGTGAGATCCAGGTATCTATCCCGAGCCCTTTGCCGTTGACTTCCGGATTGGTCACCCGGATGATATTCATGAAGAGGCTGTCTCCGGGTTTGACGGGAGTCGGCAATACGGAATCCAAGGGCCAGGCCAACTTTGTGACCCATTTGTCTTTTTGATTCTGATCGATATCGACATTCATCTTGTATTCGTTCATCTTGAAGTTCATCTGCCACTGTTCTTCTCCGTGTGAAAGTGCAACATGGAGCCCTTCGGGTCCAACCGCATACTGCCGGTAGGGTATCGCCCGGGTACTGCCCAGAAAAACTTCCCAGTCATCATAGCAGAAAACCATTGGCGAGGCATTGAGCCTGTCCAGAGGCACGGGGTCAATCAGCTCCAGATACAAGTACTGTCCGTCATGCGCTATCCTGCCGCTGAACTTACGTTTCGACGGAGTTGCGCCTCCGCGTTCAAACCATGGCCCCCCGAGTGGAGCCGCCTTGGCCCATTCAACTTTCACGGGGTCACCACCAGCCTCCGCGACTCTGGGAACGGTCATATTGGGAATCGGCGCCTTCATCCGTTCGACAAATTTTTCACGTCCGGTCTTGATATAGTCGAAGATACTGAGCTTCCAGAGCTCGACCCGGTCTTTCTCGATATCGGTCTCAGCCAGTTTTTCCGCGTCCTTCATCAACGCCTCGATTTTGTCGACCCGCTCCGCAGTGCCCAGGTTTGTCCAGGCGATATGCACTTTCTGGTGACCGGCGAAATGGGGAGGATAACTGGCCGGATTACAGTAAGCCTCCTCAATGAAATCATACATTTCCTTCAACGGCTTTCCCGCCTTGCCGTACAACCCGGTGAAATAGTCGTTCAGCATGTCATCGACATCCAGCGTCGGATCGACCATCAGCTTGTTCGTGACATAGGCCTCGACTTCCTGCCCGTATCCGCAGTGGAAGATTCCTTTGATCCCAAGCTGCTTGAAAAGTTTGAACTGCTCACCGATCGCATGGGCGAAGAACCCGGGGAAACAATAGAATTTCCCGTTGTCGGCAATCTCCTTCGGGAAAGTGTAATAGAGCCATAGGTACAGATCCCGATCCGATTCCCCACGCCAGGCTTTCAGATTCTCAATCTGCTCTTTGTATTCTGCCGTATTGTAGACCAGTCGGTTCTGGTGGAAACAGAAATGCACCGCGACATTGGTGTCCAGCTTGACTTTATCAGGCACTTCTTCATGGTTACCGTAAGCCAGGGTGGAAATCTTCTTGTCCGGATGGGTTTGCGCCAAATTCTTTGCCACCTCATTGACAAAGTAAAAATGCGGATTGCTCTGGCTTCCTGCCTTGCTTTGTTGATTGATCAGCTTCTGGCAGCGTTCACAACGGCAGAATCCGCCGCCGTCCATGGGCTCGATGGCGAAAAATCTTTCCCCCCACATGTAACCGACATGGTGTCCACACCCCGGAGGATTCGGATATCCGCCGTCATCAAAATAAGCCCGGGCATCGGCGGTAAGCTGTTCGATCAGTTCAGGGCTCGTATAACAAAGCTGGTTGGGTTTCCCCTGATAACCCTTGGCAAAAAACTCCGGACGCTTCCCCTCGAATTTCCGGTATTTTTGCGGATCGCCCATGTCTTCCCAGAATCTCTCGTAGTAATCATACATCGAATGGTTGCAAAGGGATCTTTCCCCCCCGACACGTGACCTCAGCAAGAACAGTTGATTGAAAGCCATTTCCCGGGATTGGTCGTATTTCCCGTCCTTCATCGCCGACGGGAATGCTTTTTGCTGATATTTTTGATATCCTTCGCTGTTTGTACGCCACAATTGAATGTTCTGGGTATACATTGGAGCCCAATCAAAGGTTCCGCCGCGGTATTTCATAAACGGCTCGAGACGTTCTTCACTGCCGGAAACAGTGATAGTTCTAAGTTCGGGAACCACGGTGCCAACCTCCGACGGGTTAAACCATCTCACCCCCAGGTATTTCTCCAAAAAATCATACGTCGCATCGAGGGTGCCTCGGTCATCCCATTGTGAAGGCCAGGTCGCGTGATCCTGGGGATTTTCCCCAAGGTAAAAAACTTTTCCGGAGTCGTCCTTGTCGCGCCCCATTAGCACGAGGGTGTCGGGTAGAAACCCAATCAAATATTCCTGGGTCTTGAAAGACTCGTTGTCCAGACCCAGCTCCCTGGTTGCGGCGCTTTCGCCGACCAGGACGCGGGCACCCTCGACCGCCGCCGGCTCCCGGACAATCGGAAGCTCCGCGCCAGTTATCAGCTTCACATGATGCCGCAGCTCGAACGCCGCCAGCTGCGCCGCCTTCGTCGGCTCCGCCCCAAGCACGATAGTGACGGCAGGATTCCCATCGCGGACAAGCGTTATCTCCTCAGTCTTGCCCGTGAATATGCCTGAGGACATCCCATAGACCAAAAACGGGACTCCCGCAAACACCACTGCCAGCACCAATTCAGACATCCTACCCATCATGACACCTCCTAGAGATTGCAATACCAAACCATTCGATATAGGACGACATGCCGCCAGGCATGCAAACAACATTAGCACCTTTACCATTCCCCGACTTTTTAGTTAGTCAACGACCAATAGGCTGTCGTAGGCGTTGATTACCGCCTCTGCCGGGATATCAGCTTTGCTTATGACCCCGCTAACTGGATCCAGCAACGTGATTGTGCCAGTACGCTTAGCCGCAATGTGTGCGGTTATGGATTCTCCTTTGCGGTTGACCAGATAGTAGATGCGACGGCCATTCTTTCGGAATCGAGCGACCGGAAGGTCGTACGAATGAGGCTCGAATGCGAGGTCGAACGACTCGTCATAGGGGTGGTCAATCCATTCGGTCAGTTCGTCAGTTGTGATTATGGCAATGTCTGCCACCAACCGGCGCACCTCGCCATCCTCGTGCACATAAGCGCCCGCCATAGGCTTAGCATCCACCCACAGCACCGTGCCGCCGCCGGCTTCGAAGTCGCGAAGTTTTTCAAGGTCGGCCAATGGAATGATCTCTATCTGCGGCATGACCAGATAGCGGAAGGTGGCTGAACCCATCTTCATCGTGCCACCAAGGACTTCGGCCTCCGCCACAGCTTCGGGATGGACGATCTGGTAGTCCAGATCAGCCTCAATCAAGGTCTTTTCAATCCTGTCCCATACGTTCTGCCGTGGCTCGTAGGCAGGCAAGATCTTCTTCCAGTGCTGCTTGGACGGGAGATAGTCGGCCTGGAACATGGTGATCGGATAGTAAAGAGCCACCGAGGCTTCCCTGTGGGCACCACGCAGCAACATTGAGATGCGACCGACATACTCATTGAAGGCACGGTATTCCTCGGGGGTGTAGCCGGCGGCGTGCTTTTTTCGCCCAAGAGCATCCTTCCCATTCATAGGATCGAGAAACAGATAGGAACTGAGCTGGTTAGCGCCGTTGAAAAAGGCCATGTTGACCGAGTTGTGCAGCAGCGACGCAACCGGCGAGAGGCGCCCGAGATTGGCAATGTAGATGATGGGATCGAGCAACATGATCACTTCTTTCCGCCCCTTCCATGCAGCGACCGAGCTGAAGAAGCGCGTTTGCTGATAGGGGAACTTGCGGAACTGTGCGGGGTTGGGAATACCATTGTCAATACCGGGTACGTGGAACTTGGAGGCGAACTTCATCAGGTCGCCATAGCCGGCAACATGCATTACGAGGAATTGGTTGAGCAGGAAATGTCCGCCGCTCCGCACACCATGAGCCTCGCACCATTCGGTAATCTGCCCCGAAAAGTTGGTGGCCAGCAGTTCGGCAACGGTTTGGTGGAAGTGCATGCGGATCCGCCGTGCCGCCAAGCTGTCACATTCATACAGTGCTCCGAGCTTCGTCATCAGATCATAGCCATGCATTCGCCGGAAGGCTTCCGGCAAGGCTGCCGTCCAAGGCAAACAGGCATGCGGCGCGTCCTTGGCAAAGTTCCAGTGCATTTGCATGAGCTGTGGTTCGTTGGAGTAGAACCCCGCAACTTTGGAGGGCAGGTCGTCGATCTGCGCAGCCAAGGGCGCATGCATGTGCGCTATGAAACTTGCGACTGCATCGCGGTTCATCAGATCGGGATAGCGCCCGGTGTGCTTGAACTGTACCATGGTTGCCTGCGCCGAAACATCCTTGTTCCTGACAACAAGGGCATATGCATCCAGTCGCCATGCACCTTGCATCCCCTTGGTTTCGACGCGGGTATCCTCAACGGGAAGAACCATGCCCCGATCGAAATCCGCGACACCGTCCACTATCGGATAGAGCATCGCAAAAACAAACCGTTCCGCAGTTTCGGGCAAATTGACGGCGAGACGCTTCATACCCCTGCCATTCCCCGACACGCGAGCCAGCCCCCGCACCTCGTATTCCGGATTTTTTTCAACCACCTTGCCGCCGGCCATACCACTGGGGTATCCGAAGTCGTCTGCCAGCCAGACCTTCATTCCCTGCTTATGTGCGGCCTCCACAAGCGGCCCAATCTTCGCTGCACCATCCGGCCCGCTCTGGTAAAGCTCTTTGTAGAAAAAGGCCATGAATGCGCCTATGCCGTATTCCGGATATTTTTTCAGTGCTTTTTCGTTGAGTTGGTACTGCACCAGCCGGTATTCGTTTTGCGGATTCTGGAAAACTCGCATAGAATTTCCCGACTCCTCCGCAACGGCATCTCCAAATACTGAGAATTCCGCCGCGATCAAAAAAATGCCTAAACAGCAAAGATATTTCTTTCGGGTCTTAACTTTTACCTCCTTTGTCTTTCGAAAAAAATGCCGGCTATGATGTTGGCTCTAGATTCATTCCTCTCTTCAGTCATAGGTTTCGGCGATGACCTTGTCTGCCTCCGCGATAAGTTTCGCCAGACGCATGCGTTTGTTGTCAATGACGCTTGTCTCCTTTGCCCAGCGAAACACATCTTCAATTATTTCCGGGTCTATCTCCAGTTCCTTTTCCATACGTCTGAAAAGTTCAGCCTGTTCTTGGGGGTCAATATAAGCCAGGCGTTTTTTAAGCTGGATAAGATATTCGTAGTCCTCGAGCCCGTCCCGGACACTGGCCAGACGCATCGAGGGAATCAGCTCATGGTCCGGCCCGGGATAAACAAGAGTACCGCAGCCACATTCCCACGACCCGCTTCTCCATTCGCTTTCCGGCCAGCGCCTCTGCTTTTCGGGGTCTTTCACAATATTGGATTCGGGGACGGAATTCAGGGCGAAGATCAGCATTCCGTCCGATTTGAGTTTCCAGGCGAACCACGGGTGCATCCGAGGCCCCAGATAGGACTGATCATAGCGTATGTACGGAGTATATCCGACCTGTTTTTTCTCTGCGGAGCCGCAGGTGTAAAAGTAAAATTTCTCGCCGAATTCTTCACGGCGTTCCTGCATCGCGTTCAAGACATGCACATGCTCGTCCACGGCATGTCGCAGACCCGGCGCCCAGATATCGATCAACCCAAGACACATTTTTTCCGCTTTGCGCTGGGTGGGGTCCACCCCGTAATTTAAAATAGGCAGATCCGGCACATGCCGACGCAGGAAACGGTTATGCCGGATCATCGCCAGCCAGGTGGAATTGTCGTTCGGTTCATCATAGATTTCCCAGTGCGACATCTCCAGAATGCCGATCCGTTTCATAAATGCCACGTATTCCGTAAGATAATCCCTGTAGACCGGATTGCTGTCCCAGTAGGCTTCCCCCGTTTTCTGTTTTTCGAGCCATCCTGAGATATACTTGCCGAGGGTTTCCTTCTCTCCTGTCTCACGGTTGATGACCGCACGGCCGCTTTGGCTGAAAGGAGTGAGCGCAGCCAGATTGCAGCTGTGGCTTGCCGAATAATGGTTGGCCCCGTATTTCAGGCCGATGCGGATGTATTTTTCCCAGGTGCTGAAATCAAATGTGAACCGGCCGTCTTTCTCACGGTAAATGGTGATATGCTGCCACATATGCATCCAATCCGTCGGGAAAGCGGCGTACCGGTAACGTGACAGGACCGCAGCGTTCTTCTCATACATGTCCAGCGTGTAATTGATATCTGCGTGGTGTTTGCCTCCATAGAAACGCGCCCAGCAATAGGCCGGTCCAAACCAAGTGTCGACACTCAGGGTGTTTACCCCCGGAAGATCAAAGGGATGAACCTGAACGCCTATTTCCTGGACTGCGGTCTGCCCTGCAGCGGTGACCCGGACTTCCCCGGCATAAGCACCCGGCTGAGTGCGGGGAGGCACGTGGATGTCAATAAATAACGGCTGCAGCGACCCTTTACTGACATTGAAGGGCTTGCCAGGCCAGAGGATATCCGGTTCACGCTCTCTCATCCCTGTCCGGTCCGGGTCATAATTCTCAATGGCCACATAATCCACGATCGAGTATCTGCAGGATGAAGCGGGAATCACCGAGGGCCCTTTCAGGTCTGAAAAACTCACGGCGACATCCTTCAACTCCTGCCAGAATGGAATGATCAGCAACTGAAATGATTCATGTTCATTGCCGGCAGCAGTGAGCCTGACGGGTTTTTCCCCGCCCAGGTAAAGTGTGTCTGGATAAACTTTTTCCTGGGCACCGGCAGTCCCCAGCATGAAAGCCCGGCTCGAACCGGCTTTGGCATACAGGGGAATCAGATGCACGTCAAAGCGTTTCTGCTGCCACTTTTTTTCCAACGACTCCGCATCCTTTTCAATTTCCCTCCACTGTTCCCGGGTGATATTTCCCATGGCCATCCGCGTCTGAAGCACGTCTGCGCTTTTGCCCAATGTATCCAATTGCGCACGGAGTTCTTCCTTTACCGGATGATCGAATCCCTTCAGATGAACCGCCGTCTCGGCAATAGCTGCCTGAACCTGTTCAACCAGTTCCCTGACAGGCAGCAGCCGGGCACGCATACAGGCGCTGTAGACCAGCTTGCCATGCGCTTGAGCACGCACCAGCAGCGTCCAACTTCCACCTTCCGTAATGACACAGGGAACAGTAATATCAGCGCCTTCTGACCGCGCCTCCTTCCATTCCGGCTCTTTACCCTGGAGGAACAGCGCATATCCCGTGCCGGAAAGCGGCTGATTGCTCTCGACCTTCAGTTTCAGCTCCGCGGACCCGAAATAGAGATCATCCGTGTCCATACGCTTAATGCGGGGAAGTTCTGCTCCGGATTTTCTGCCCATGAACCTGGCGGTGCCGAACATGTCCGGCTGGTGGAATCCGTGTTGCGTCGGCGCCCATTGTGTCCATTCATGCCGGGATGCCTGGTCACGGCAGAATTGGATGCCCCATTCCTCACCCTTCTGCGGGGTGCCCAGAAACTCGCCGTCATGGACAAGCTCAGAAAAGGGAATCCGGATCTCCAGGCGCCAATGAGTGTCTTTTATGCCCGGCTGGATTTGCCATTCTGGATCGAAACGCGTGCCTTTTCTTGAGGACATGTCAAACCGCGTCCCCATGGGGCTGGCACAGAATTGATAATAGGCTTTCCGGGTTTTGCCGGGGTCCAGGAAGAGCTCGGCGACATCGCCGTTGAAATTGAGCATGTCCCTGGCATCCTCGGGCGGCCCGTAGTTGAGTTTGTCCATCCGGGAATCATAAAGAATATAAAACAAGTAAAGGTTATCGGCATCATAACAGACCCGCACCTCGGTTTGTTCCGCAGCTTTCTTCCCCGGTTGCTTGAACCATACGAAATCAGTGACTACCACGGCATTTCCCCAGCACTCATCATCCATCACCCCGTCAACCACCGGAGGGGCGTCTGTCCAGTAAATCTCCAGTTCCTTCGCCACATCAGGAAAAGCCAAAAAGCTGAACCCGAAAACCATTATGGTGAGCATAATCGCTTTCATTGACAACGGCTTGCTTCCGTTTAATCGTCTCCCCTGAAAACCTTTCAGGACCTGATTTGCTTGTCCCGCTCCAGACATCGTCGTTTCTCCTTATTATACAAATTTTCACCGACACTTCAGATACACTTGTCTATTTATCCTGTTTTAGCTTTGCCTGCCGGAAACTGCTTTTCTCTAGGAAGATTCACAAATTATCCGGCACAGGGTCATAAGTGACATCAATCCACTTCCTGCCGTCGTTCCATGCCGGATTCGAAAGAGGAAGCGTCTTTCTGCCATAAGAGGTGACATGTCCGTCGAGAAAGAGGAAATTTGAAGTCAAATTGTGAAGTATCTCAATATTGCCTCCCAGAATGGGAGTCTTTCCTATGTTCAGGTTTGGGGAGAAAGTGTTCGGGACATATCCTGAATGGCTGTCAGCGGCATCGCCAAGATATACTTTGCAGCTGGGACGGGACACGATCGAAATCTTACTGGGTCTGACATTGTTCGAGTTATTCAAATAAAGGCTAAGATGATATGAACTGAAATTGCCCGGAGTTCCGGGGCCGGAACCGAAGACACCCCAGGGCCGTTTCGGACAGCATAAAACATTCCTTGTCTGGGGATTGTCACACGGTTTCAAGCTGCCATAAGTCCCATTCTGCACAAGTGAGACATCAACATTCACGTATGGTGCGATCTTGGTTATCCAAGGCTGCCCAGTATATGAATTGTTGTAGATGTCAGGTGAAAAGTCCGCCATGTATTCATCATAGTCGCTGATATACATCGCATGCGCGTAGCCAATGCTTTTCTGGGTACTCTGGCAAGTCGACTTGATGGCCATCTCCTTGGCGCCACGCAATGCGGGGAGCAGCATGGCGGCAAGAATCGAGATGATCGCGATGACCACCAGAAGCTCGATCAACGTAAACCGCCGTTTTGTTTTTTTGTTTTCAATCATTATCTCATCCCTCTGAAAATAATTCTCATTCTCCAAGATACAATACGGAGAATATAGTATCTGAACATCCCCGAATTTTCCCGTAAATACACGGCTGATTTGCCATTACTGCCATTACAGGCCTGCTTTGTTTTCTTCATCACTGCCGACCCAGCGGGGAACGACACTGGGGTTCTGTTCTTTCAGCAGCCGGTAATCAAATGAAAAATGTCCTCCGTAAGGATCGATGATGACTGTGCAGGGCACATTCTCCGGCAAGGCGTTGATCCCGCTGAAAACCGCCTCAGTTGGACCGCAATGGTCAAACAACCCCAACGCCAGTTGGATGGGCGAGCGAATGCGATGGGCGAAAGCGCAGGGATCAAAATATCGCAAGGCCTGAGCCGCTTTCTCTTGCTGCTCGGGTTTCCAACAGCCCCCCTGATAGGGTTTTCCATTCAACATTGCCCAGTCCGGCCTGACATATGCGGGAAGCTGGCATTTGATTGATTTGATGTCAGTGCGCATTCCTCCCAGCACCATGGCCAACCCCCCGCCCTGACTGCTGCCGAAAACATTCACCTCGCCGTTGCACTTGGGATGATCTCTGATGATATCATGACAACGAACCAGGCAGCAGTAGCCATGACGCAACATGTAAGTCTCCCTGGATTCAATACCGTCCCGGAAATAATCAAAATCAGTCTCGGGAAGCTTGTCTTTGATGTCCCCGCCGTGTACGGCGACGTATATGCTCAGTTCGTCCATGCCCGGCTGGGCCGTTCCAGGCTGATAGACACTGGTCGGGGGACAGACCACCTTGGCAGGGAAAACGCCTTCAGCCTTAGGGACATACAGCCATGCCCAGGCCCACTGTCCTTTCCAGGTCCGGTATTTGACCTTGAAAACGTTTCCCTTGGCGTTTTCCTTGTCCTTCTGTTCCTCCATGGTCATGTCCAGGGGCATTTTCTCCAGATCAGCCAAAGTCTTATCCCAGAATTCGTCAAAATCCTCCGGGGGCTTCACTGCTGGGATCCGTTCCGGCTGAAACATGAAACCGATCCGTTGCCGATAGAGGGTCTTGCCATTGACCGCCAAACCGATAGTTCCGATATACTGTCCCGGTCCTGGCGGTTGAATTTCCAGTTCAGTCTGCCGCTCGGGCCCCAACGGCTTCAGCTCCAGCGGAAGCCTGCTTTCCACCACCGGCTTCTTCCAGACATAAGGAGCCCCGGCAAAGACCAAGTCGCCGGTAAACGAATGCCCGTAAAGCACCCGGGCTTTGACCGGGAAAATCACCTTCTTCCCCTTCGGAAACATATGACCGGGATTGGGTGAGACAATCTCCATGGACAGGGAGAAGGCCAATGGTACTTTATCGAATATCTTTATTCTGCGCACCAGCGGCTCTCCTTTCCTGAAGCCGGCAAAATAGTCAAAACACAAAGCATGCAGGCTGTGCGGAGCTTCGGGATAATGTTTTTTTTCAACATAGCTGTTGATCCGGGAGGCCTTTTCAAAGATCAGACCCGAACCATCGGGGGCAATCGCCCCGTAGTTGCCGGGTTCCATAATCCGGTTGACCGGCCAGCCAAATTCGCCCTGGTCCTCCGGGTCACAGCAACGCTGAACCGTGTTTGAAAGGCTGATGTTGACCTGCGGGGCGGGATATCCCTCGTTGAATGGATCTTTATTGCCCGGTCTGCCGTCAATGGTTAGTACAATGGCATCGTCGAGAAATTCATACTCAAGGGACCAATTGTCACCCTCTGCCCGAAGCCGGCTGCCCTCATGGACGGCAACCGTTCTCAAGGGATACCAGAATTGGGGCACATGCGGACATTTGTGTCTGCTGGCATAAACTCCCGGCACCGTCCATTTGTTCTGTCCCTGCTGCAAAACCAAAGCCCGATTGATAAACTCGGTATCCCCGACCTTCAGCGATTCCAGCGAGCCAGTCCGGTCGATTAAAGCAGTGTAGACCTCAGCTATAATCGAATATCCAGCCTGGGTTTCACGGACTTCGGGTCCGCCCGCGGAAACATCCCAACAGACCGTTATGAATACAAAAAAAACCGCCGCATGAATTACAGATTTTATTGACATGGCACTCCTCAATCCTGCGGGGGGATTTTCAGTTGATACCAATAGGTGTACCAATTCCTCTCGGCAAACCATTTGACACGTCCATCGGCATAAAGTCCGTTGCCGCCGTCGGCAACTTGCCATGGACGGTGTCCCTGTTGCTCAGCCCAGCCTCCATTTGTCAGAAGGCTAAGCCCTGTGGTGCTTGAAATGTTCCAAACCGTGTCGCTGACTATTGCCTGTTTGGTTGCGATGATTTTATCCAGACGGGCGGGAGATAAATACAGTCCGACAGGATATGGATTTTGACCAAGCACTATTTGATAACCAACCCCACAGCCTCCCGACACCGGATTGGCCGGCCATTTACCCGGTTTCCAATAATTATTATACCCAAAAGGACCCTTGGCGGGCTTTACTCCAGGACACCAGAACACTTGGTGGCAGCTATAGTCTCTGACCAGATAATACCAAGGCAGATTCGTATTAAAAGTATTACCCACGGAACTCAAGTCGGTGCCACCACCAAAGGCCGGAGGCGCATAGCCGTTGAAATCATTTGCATAGGCGCTGATTGATAGGCCGATCTGACGCAGATTGCTCGTGCAGGCCGATCTCTTTGCCATCTCCCTGG
>JAFGFR010000315.1 GCA_016930955.1 Victivallales bacterium
AGGACTGCCGACCAGCCAAAAAACTCCAGAACTTCTTCACTCCATCTTCTCAATCGAAAATCTTTCCTGGGTTAAGGATTTTGTTTGGGTCGAAGGCGTTTTTTATGCCGCGCATCAATCCGATATACTCCTCGGAAACCACGGTCCTCATATATCTTTTCCTTTTTGACCCTATCCCGTGCTCGCCGGAAAGTGTCCCGCCGAGGGATTTGGTCAGCTTGTATATATCCGTGAGTATCTCGGGAAGCACATCATGCCAATAGTCATCGGTCCATGACGGATCGGAAACAATACGCGCGTGAAGATTGCCGTCACCCGCATGCCCATAGCAAGGTATCAGTATCCCGTGTCTTGACGAGATATCTGCGAATTTCGCAACGATCTCGGGGATTTTTGCCGGCGGGACCACGATGTCCTCCCCGCATTGCCTGGGGGACTTGACGGCGTAGGCCTCCGGGATATTGCGTCTGATTTTCCAAATCCTCTCGGAAGTGGTGGGGTTGTCGGCGACGTACACCTCTGTCGCGCCGGAACTTTCGCAAAAATCGCCTATCATCTCATATTCCTTCTCGACCTGGGCCGCGTCCGACCCGTCCACGCTGATCAACAGCATTGCCCCAGCCTTGTCATAGGGCAGGGTCTCGTTGAGGTAATCGCAGGCGCCCTTGACCGCGAGCTTGTCCATGAATTCTATGGATGTCGGTATGATGCCACCTTCCGTTATTATCCTTGGCACGGCCTTGATCGCCGCCTCGGATGTCTCGAAAAGGCACAGGAGATCGACCTGGCATTTCGGCAGTGGCATGAGTTTGAGTATGATCTTGGTGAACAGCCCGAGCGTGCCCTCCGATCCGACCATAAGCTGCAGAATGTTATACCCAGTGACATCCTTGAGAAGCTTTCCACCAAGCTCCACCATGTCGCCATTTGGGAGCACCACCTCGAGGCCGAGAACATATCTTGAGGTGACGCCGTACTTTACGGCCTTGCCTCCGCCGGCGTTCTCTGCCACGTTCCCGCCAATGAAGCATGTCTCCATGCTCATCGGATATCCTGCGTAGAACAGCCCGTACTCCTTGAGGTACTCGTTGATCTCGTTGGATACCACCCCAGGCTCGACCGTGATCATCATGTTTTCGCGGTCAAGCTCGAGGATACTGTTCATGCGGTCGACGAGCAGCACGATCCCACCGTGTGCCGGGACGGCACCTCCGGAAAGCCCTGAGCCGGCTCCGCGAGGAGTCACGGGGACCATCTCGCGGTTTGCCAGGCGCATGATCGCGGATATCTCTGCCGCTGTCCTAGGGCGTAAAACTGCCTCGGGCATCGAACGGTACTTCTTGCCCGGGGTCTCGTCGTGCGAAAACGGCTCGAGCTGCTCCGGGTCGCCGTAGATCACATTCTTCTCGCCGACCATGCCCCTCAGTTCAGCCACCAGGTCTGGAGTAAGCCTATTGTATCCCATGATTTTTTTTCTCCTCAGTTGTTTCCGGCTGTTTTTCTAAGAACTTTGCCAACAGCCTCCTTGAGAGCCGGAAGCACATCGAAGACATCGCCGACTATCCCCAGGTCGGCGACCTTGAATATCTGGGCTTCAGGATCCTTGTTGACCGCTATTATCGCCCCGGAGGTCTGCATGCCGGCGAGATGCTGTATTGCGCCCGAGACACCCAGCCCGATGTATATCTTCGGGGTGATGGTCTTGCCGCTGAGGCCGATCTGGTGCGGGTAGGAAAGCCAGCCGCGGTCGACGACATCCCTTGTCGCGCCAAGAGCTGCACCTATATTATTTGCAAACTCCTTGGCTGCCGCTATGTTGGCAGCTTTCTTTATCCCTCTGCCAACCACCACCACCTTGTCGGCATCCTGCAGGGCTATCTCATCGTCCTGCGGGATGAATCCAAGCAGCCTGACTCTGCCTTCCGGCATGGACTCGGGCTTTTCGATCAGGAGTTTTCCAATATGCCCTCGAACCGGCCTGGCCGCGCGAATGGATTTCGGCCGCACGGTGGCCATCTGAGGGCGATGATCAGGTGTCCTGATCGTCGCCATTATGTTGCCGCCTATCGCAGGCCTCGTCTGCAGCAGGTCGCCCTCTCTGTCCGGGTCGTACTCGAGCACGGTGCAATCGGCCGTGAGCCCCGTGTCAGCCTTGATCGCGACGAATGGCATAAGCGTCCTGCCTGTCGATGTGGCAGCGGCCAGCACAGTCTCCGGCATGTACTTCTCTATCAAACGCAACATGCAAGCAGCATAGGGATCTGTCCTGAACCTTCCCAGCAATGGCGACTTGACGAAGACCAGTGTGTCGACGCCGCATTCGATGAGGGCCTGGAGCCCCTGCTCCTCGATTTCGTCCCCGAATATCATAGCGTTCAACGCGCAGCCTCGCCGGGCGCGCAGCTCCAACCCCCTGGCCACAAGCTCGAAGGAGACCTCCTGGACTTTGCCCTCATGCTGCTCGGCAAGAATCCAGATGTCCTTGAAATCCTCACTCTTCCTCATATCGTTCTCACCTGCTTCTTCTCTGAGATTTGAGCCAGTTTGCTCATCAGATCATGTCTTGTTTTTCAAGGAACTCGATGATCCTGTCTGCGGCATCAAGCACGGCTTTCTCATCCGTGGCAAAAAGTTTTTCGCACTCCCTCCCCACTTTCGGATGGAATATCTTCGATACCCTCGTCGGGGAACCCTTCAAGCCGGTCAACGCCTCATCAAGACACAGAAACTCGTTACTCCAGACCGGGATATCCTGCGCCTTCGCACGCTTCTTACCCCTCAAAGTCGGCAGACGCGGGTCGCTGACCTCCTTGACCACAGTCAACAGCAGCGGATAGGCACAGCCGCAGACCTCATGACCGTGCTCGGTCATCCGCCTCACTTTGCACCCCTC
>JAFGFR010000316.1 GCA_016930955.1 Victivallales bacterium
GCTGTCGAGACTTGGGCTACACGGAACAGTTTGAAGGGGCGAACAAGGTACCCAACGGGAATGGTGTTCTGAATCCGGCCGGCATCCACTTCCTCGAACGTTTCGCCGAAGCGATGGCGGCGGGGAACATGACCATCATCAGCGATGGCAGCCACGGCTACGACCAACAACAGCCACAGCACCTCCAGCCCTTCCTCGCCGAATACCGCTCACTCCCCGCCATCGGAATGACGCCTCTGGAGCACGATGCCGACCCTGTCGCCGCATGGCAGGGGACGGGGGACGACGGGAGGATGTATTTCTACCTGGCAAACCGTCTTGACCAGACTGTGGACATACGCCTGCGCTTCGAAGGCGACGCATCGCCGATACGCCTCTCCACCAAAGAGGTAGTGAAGATCGATGGAGGCGTGTTGAAACTCACGATCAAACCCTATCAGTTCCTCTCCTTTGAAGGTGGCCCGGCCAGCGTGAAAATAACCGGGCTGCGAGCCACGGTCTCCGAATCCATCCGGTCAACGCTCCTCGGACAAATCACGTTCTCCGAATCATTGGCCTTTGGCGAGATGCCGGAGCCGACACTGCTCAAACTCTCCCCCGTAGAGATCAAAAAGGTGAAAGACAGGCTGGTCGAGGCAAAGATGGCCCTTGAAAAAGGCCGTGTTGTTTCCGCGAGGCGCATGCTTCTCTCATACGACATGACTAAACTATACGAGGCGTTTCACGCGTATCCTCCCGGATTGCTCTACAAAAAAAACCCGCATCCGCCAAAGGGTGCCATGATCCCCCACACCCTCAGGGACTCAACCATACCAGCATCCTTCCCGACACGCGTACTCGATGCCTCGAAGCTAGCGCCATCGCTCTCAGGTGTCGGCGCACTCGATTGGGAGGGCTCCTCCATCCTAATAGGGGCGATAGAACAGTTCAGCAACCGCTATCGCCTCGAACTTGCCTATGTGGCCGGGGACAGCTTCTCCGCCCCCTCCATCAGCATTGACGGCAAGGCCATCCCCGAAAGCGCCATGGTCAAGGAGGAGACCGAGACGTGTGGGCGCGTCATAGGGCTCGCGCCACTGTCACTCATTGCGGGTGCTCACAAAATCGAGATCTCGAAGGCGACCGGCTCAGATGCCGCGATACTTTTTTTGAGTCTCGAACCCGTGCCGCGTGATCTCGTTGCCAGCGACTGGTTGGTCATCGGCCCTTTCGCAGGCTCTGACGACCCGCGCGTAAAAGGTTCGCTCGAAGAGATGATGGATAAAAAATACCAGCCCGAGACCTCGAAGGACTTCACAGCCCAGTGTGAGGGACTCAACGGCAGAAAACTCGCCTGGCAGCACCCGCAGTTCAGCTCGGACTATGTCGATCTATACAAGTTGACGGGCGAGCACAAGTGTAGGATCAGCTATGCGGCATGCCACATATTCAGCCCAACGGAGCGGGATGCCCAGATAAAGTTCGGCGTGGACTACTGGGCTAAAATATGGGTCAACGGCGAGGAAGTCTTCAACAACGTCGACCAACACAAACAACCTCCCCATAAAGACGAGTATGCCATCCCTGTGAAGCTTCAGGGAGGAGACAATGAGATCATGGTCAAAATCCACGCCGGGATTCAGGGCAACGGCTTCTGGATGTCTGTGTCGGATCCCGGCGACTTGAACTTAAATTTACTAATTGAATAGACTGTTGCCCCAGAAGATTATTGAGCACATGATCCTAAATGAAGCAGTCAAATCTCAAAAATGACAGGTAAAATATTTATGTACAACATGTCAGGATTATCTCGCTTTTCACCTTTTTGTCAAGAAAGATTTTTTGAGATTTTACCCTCCTGAGTGCCGCTTCGCTCAGGTGTAACATTCGCGCCAAAAGAGCCTGCGCTCCCAACGCGGTTCACGCGGAGTTTTGAAACTGCTCCTGTGTCCGAATTGTGTCGGCATCGAGGAATCCTTTGATGTCGGCTTGCAAAAATCCTAAAGTGGTCTAGCTTGTTCAACCTCGGATTAAACGCTCCACAGGAGGGGTGGTCGAGTCTGGTTTAAGGCACCGGTCTTGAAAACCGGCGAAGCGCAAGCTTCCGTGGGTTCGAATCCCACCCCCTCCGCCATATGGCAACATATGCAACCGGGTTTCTCCAGAAGGGCATCGGCCGATGCCTCGAGCGCCTGACGTAAAAAGCCAGTTTCAAAACCACCCATGGCCGCGCGGCTTGCCTTTTTGGATGCGAGGCCATCGACGACATGAGAGCCATCTCGAAGCAATCGACGAGAACGGCGGCGACAACCGCCACGATATCTGGGTCGAACTGAAACCGTCGTATCTCCGCAACGGAGTCACGCCGAGTTTTGCAATTGGCTCTACAGACTGCCCTGCCCTCTCTCCTATGGCGAGGGTATCAGTCGAATGCATGTCCTGCGGAGCCGAGCACGTTGATGTTCTTGTGCTTGTACAGATCCTTCAGTGCCTCGCGTGCCGGGCCCAGATACTTTCTCGGGTCGAACTCGGAGGGCTTCTCGACAAAGGCCTTGCGAATCGCGGCGGTCATGGCCAAACGTCCGTCGGAGTCTATGTTGATCTTGCAGACCGCGGATTTCGCGGCCTCGCGAAGCTGATCCTCGCCTATGCCGATTGCATCCTTCAGCTGACCGCCATTCTGGTTGATCATGGCCACAAGTTCCGCCGGGACAGAGGACGAGCCGTGAAGCACTATCGTGAACCCAGGGATGCGCTTCTCGATCTCGGCAAGTATGTCGAGACGGATTTTCGGGTCGGTGCCAGGCTTGAACTTGAACGCCCCGTGCGACGTGCCAATGGCTATGGCAAGGCTGTCGACGTTAGTCTTGGAGACAAACTCCTCGACCTCGTCGGGTTGCGTGTAGATATGCTTCTCAGCCTCGACATCATCCTCCTTGCCGGCAAGCACACCTAGTTCACCCTCGACTGAGACATCGAACTTGTGGGCATACTCCACGACCTTCCTCGTCTCCTCGATGTTCTTCTCGAACGAATGATGCGAACCGTCTATCATCACGGAGGAGAACCCGTACTCGATGCAGCTCTTGCATATGTCGAAGTCCGAGCCGTGGTCGAGATGCACTGCTATCGGGATAAGCTTGCCCCCGCCGATCTCCCTGGCGTACTCGACCGCACCTTGGGCAAGGTAGCGCAGAAGCGTCTGGTTCGCATACTCGCGGGCACCTTTGGATATCTGCAGAATCACTGGCGACTCGGTCTCCACGCACGCGGATATGATAGCCTGCAGCTGCTCCATGTTGTTGAAATTATACGCCGGCACGGCATACTTCCCTTTCATCGCCTTAGCAAACATCTCGCGCGTGTTCACAAGCCCCAGATCACGATAGCTGATAGCCATTTCTCCTCCTGAAAAAAATGTTGGCACTAACATTCAAAAATACCCGTGTCCAAGCCCCGTGGCATGCTCCGGGGACTCAAAGACAACCCGGAACCCAGCCGCCAGCCTGCGACAAATCCAGCCCAAAGCCCAAAAGATAGCCCCTTATCTCTCATCATGCAAACAAAGAACACAAATAAAAAAATCTCGGAGTGCCCCGCGTAAGCAGAACTTTTGCTTCTTTCGTCAGAAATCAACACTGGCCAGTATTCGAGTGTCTCGACCCTTGCCCTGGCGGATACAGGAGACAGCCATTTGCGTGCAGGGAAGCGAGCCCCTCCGGCTGGACAGATGTCCTTAGTTGCTTAAGGTGTGAACCTAAATGAAGCAGTTAAAGATGCGCCCTCTTCGGAATCTTATCAGCAGAAGGACTGTGGGACTGTCTGAAATAGCCGAGAGATTTCTTGCCGATGCCTATTGAAATGGTAAGGAATGCGGGCTACCTTCTGTTGTGCTGCGGCATTTTGCTGACGTGCAGACAAAGTATTGTGAAGGAGATTGCGATGGGAGATTTTTTTATGCGGCTGTTTTCCTGCCTTGCCGTATTGTTTCTGTCTGCCTCGGTGTTTTGCGCCGACTGGCCGGACTGGCGTGGACCCGACCGCGACGGAGTCTCGAAAGAGAAGGGCTGGGATCCGCAGAAGGTCGGCAACGTGGCATGGGGGAAGGAACTCGGGGTGGGTTATGCCGGGATCGTTGTTCTCGGCAATCGTGCGTACACCTTGGGCAACCGCGGTGGCAAGGATATTGTGTATTGTCTGGACGTGTCGGACGGCAAGGAGATATGGACCTACAGCTACAACTGCCCCGACGGGGGGGGATATGCCGGGCCTTTGGCTTCTCCGGTGATATCCGGCGGGGAGCTTTTCACGCTCAGCAGGGAGGGGCATGTGCATTGTCTCGAGGCGAATACTGGTAAGCTTAGATGGTCCCAGACGATTGCAGGCAAGGGGCCGGAGAAGGTCACTTGGAGCTATGCAGGCGCGCTGACGGTCGAGGGAGGTCTTGTGCTGGTCAACGCCGGGGAGAAGGGCACTGCGCTCGATATAAAGACAGGGGAAGTGGAATGGACATCCAGAGGCAAGGGCGGGTATGCCTCTCTGGTGGTGTTCGGCAAGGGGAGATATCTTGCGATGTTCAGCAGTCGCGCGTTAAAGGTCGTGGAGACGAAAAGCTGTAAGGAGGCAGCATCCTTCGAGTGGGTGACTTCTCATGATGTCAATGCCGCCGACCCGATAGTTGAGGGCAGCAACATCTTCATAACATCAGGCTACGGGAGGGGTGGCGCATTGCTCAGCTTTTCCGGCGGCAAACTCAAAAAAGTATGGGAGAACAAGTCGTTGTGCAGCCATTTCAGCACTCCTGTGCTTTTTGACGGCCATCTTTACGGTGTCAACGGGAATGCCGGCAGCGGGCAGCTTGTGTGCATCGAGCTGAAGAGCGGGAAGGGGAAATGGAGTGAGAAGTCAGTCGGCTTCGGGTCGCTTATGGTGGCAGACGGGAAGATTATCTATCTGAACGAGCGCGGGACGATTTCCGTTGCCGAGGCCAGCCCGAAGGGATTCAAGAGGATTTCCTCCGCCGATGTGCTCAGGGGCGCTGGAAAATGCTGGACCATGCCGGTGCTGTCAAATGGCAGGATATTCTGCCGCGGCAGCAACGGGAAGATGGTATGTCTTGATGTAACAGGCTCGAAATGAAGAGATTTTTCTTTATCCTACCGTGTGGTATTGCGCGAGTCCTTGCTGCGGCGGCATGTTTAAGTCCCGCCATTTTGCTGGCCCAGCATACGGTTTCGCCGAAGATGGTCGATGACCGAGGGCAGAGCTACATGACGACCAAGGTTTACGAGCTCAAGCATGTTTCCGGGGCGGACATTTTGCCTTTTGTCGAGGGCGCGGTGGTGCGCGGGAATTCGCGCTCCGGCGCACGGGCGCTGAGCTATCGCCAAGGCGAAAAGGAGTATATCGCGGTCTCGATGCCGCGTAACATGGTCCAGCAGATTGACGATATGATTGCCAAGCTTGACCGTGCTGGGGTTAAGGATGAGGAGGGCGGGTCGGTGATCGAGGGCACTGGGGCGGTGCCGGGATTCTACGAGCCGAAGTTCCATGTCTCCGAGGCTATGTTGGAGGCGCTGAACGAGATGGCCGACGGGCAGGGGGAATATTTCCACGACAAGCAGAGCAATCTGGTCTACTTCAAGCAGGGCAAGGCAGACGGGAAGGTGGTGACCAAGACGTATATATTGAAGCATGCCGACCCCTACGAGATACGCGGCGCTCTGAGCCAGGCCGTGGGCGCAAGGCGTATCAGCGGGGTGCCTACCGGGGTCGAGTGCGTGAAGTACAACAACGGCTCCGGGGCGGTGATAGTAAGCGCCGAGGAATACCGTTTCGGGAAACAACCCGGGGGCATGCAGAGCATAGACGACCTCGTGGCCATGCTTGACCAGCCGGTGTCGGATGACGATGATGGCAACAAGGTCCAAGTTTACGCTCCCGCCGAGCGGGAGGCGGCGGAGATAGCCGAGAATCTCAGGGATGTGGGCATTACCCGTCCCGGCGACCCGACCGAGCTGGACAGCGGGAAAAGCCGGCTCTTCGTTGACCCCGAGCTGAACATGATCATAGCCGACACCCCCGACTTCGACAGGAAGAACCTCAGCTCGATGATCGAGGTGTTCGACCGCGCTGTCCCACAGGCGGAGATATCGTTCAAAGTGTACGAGCTGAAGGATGCGATAAACGAGAGTATGGGCATGGACTACCGTGCATGGCGCGAAGGGGCTGGCTCGCGTTTTTTCAGCGCCGGGGCGCGCTCGACCGAAAACTCGAGCACGGTATTCGTGCGATTCTCCCCCCAATGGGACACCCGGTATCTTGACTTCCTGGTCGCCAAGGAACGTGCAGAGGTAGTTTCCGAGGGCAATGCGGCCGTCACCAACGCAAGGGAGCTGAGGCTGGGTGCTTCAGATGGTGAAGCCGGATTCTCCATCCGCTTGCTCCCCAGGATAAACGCCGAGATGTCAGTGCTGGATTTATCCCTTTCCTATGCCAGCGGCCTCGGTGCCGCACCGGACGGGAATCTGCGAACCTCGCAAAGCTCCGTCTCGACCCGTGTGCAGGTCCCGACAAATGGCGCTGAAATCGTTGTCGGCGGCCTGGAAAGAATCACAGACATCCGCGGCGCATCGCTTCTCACTCTGCCCGCCACGGATTCCGCGACAGGCACACTGGCAATCCAAAAACACTACCTCATCGTCGTCATCAGGCTAAACCAGGCAGCCGGCATAAATACCGGCGAGTGACAACGATATGCCTTGCCTTCAACCTAACTGCTTTATTTAGGTTTACAGGAACTCTGCGGCGGCGGCGGCGAGTGCGCTCCGTTCGCTCTTGAGCAAGGTAACGTGCCCGTGGATCGGGAGGTTTTTGAATCTCTCGGACGCATAGATCAGACCGTTGCTTTCCGAGTCCAGATACGGGTTGTCAATCTGGAACGGGTCGCCAGTGAGGACAATTTTTGTGTCCTCGCCGGCGCGGCTGACTATTGTCTTGATCTCGTGGGGAGTCAGGTTCTGCGCCTCGTCCACTATTATATACTGTCTCGGGATGCTTCTCCC
>JAFGFR010000317.1 GCA_016930955.1 Victivallales bacterium
ATGGAGTATCTTCCGGACAATCGGGTTCGCCGGTGCGCTGGAAAATTTGGGAGCATGTGAAAACGTCCCTGTCGCAAAGACATTTGATGCCATCTGGGACAAAGGGGGACCGACACTCCAGGACAGTGCCAGAGCAATGTGGCCGTTGTTTCCTGTCCACTGCCGCAAACAGATGACCAGCATGTTGGAGACTGACGGAAAAGGAGACCCTATTCACCCGAACGCCTTGGGGCACCTCATGTTTGCCAAGTCAATATTTAACACTATCGCAGGTGTTGGTTTCGGGGAGGAAATTATTCAATTCACCGGCAGTTCACACTGGACGGACAAAGGGCTCATCAGCAAGATAAGCGCTGTGAACAGGAGTGGTGTCCGACAGGAAGGAATGTTAAAAGTGTATCCTCAGTTTTTTTTCGGGAACGCGAATAGTCCGGCGGCCTTGATGCGCAACAACGGGACATACTCTCTGAATCCCGGAGAAACTTTCGACATCGAAATCCAATGGCCAGAGGTCAAACGCCCCGGAGACCTCTTGAAGTACCCCTACAGCATACACACTGTTCGGGTTGAACCTTTTTTGCCGGTTGTCAATTATTCGGGAAACAAATCTTCAGTGCATCCTGTCAGAGTCCCTTTTGATCTGGAATGCAGGATCTTGCCCAATCGGCAGGTTGTAAAGGGTAATGAGGTCTGCTACGCAGTTAACTGTGGCGGAAGGAATCAGGTCTTTTCCGCGGAAATCCCCGCCGATTCGGAAGTCGGCCTGATTCCATTGGTGGAAAAGATCGCCAATGGAGGCAAAACGGGCTGGGCAGTGGCCGAAATCCTTTATGCCAGATATGCGGCTGCGCTCAAAGGTGAAGCGACCGTTGACGGGAGACTTGACGAGTGGGGAGAACATTCCTGGATACCTATTGGAGAGCAGGTTCAGGCAAGGGCAAGGAACGGGGCGATTGAAGATAATCGCAAAAGCCCAGATGAATTTTATCTTAAATGGGCATTCAAGGCCGGCGAAAAGGGTCTGTATCTTGCGGCAAAAATCAAGGGCACACTCTTGAAAGACCGTTTTTTCGTTTTTTTCGATCCGCGTACCCCTGAAAATCTCGGAACTGTCGGACGTTACTATTGGCTTTCCGGCGAGGTTGAACAAAATAAAAACAAACAAAATCCCACCAATGGCCGGCTGGTTCTGAAAAATGGCGAGACCTCGCCAAAAGCGTGCGGCAAAACACTCACCGCATGCTCATTCGCTGACAATGAAGGCGCAATCGAAATTCTCGTGCCTTATGAACTGATGGAAACATCCGCATGGCCGGAATCAAATGATTTGGGAATATCGATAGTTTGGGCTCATTATCACGGAGATCAGAAGATTACCCGTATGACATGGACTGAGACAGGTCACGAATGGACTCCTTGCAACTACGGGGTTGTGCGGCTTGTCGAACATGGCCACCCGAGCACCAAGCTCCCATATTTGGCGATAATCAAATAACGTGACTTTTAAGGGAAATGCACTATGGATAACACAAAACACATTGACTCGGGAGCCCTGCGGTTCCGTTTTTCAGAAACGAGTTCCAACAAGTTCCAATTGTGCGACCTTCGCACAGGCAGCCGCCTCATCTGTGGGGAAGGGACAATGCTTGCCCCTTTGATCAATGGCCGGCAGATTGACCTCGCCCCTGCGCATTCCGAATTCAGGGTCGACGGGTCAGCCGTCATCTCAAGCTCGGGGGGTGGCTTGGTCGGCAAACATACAGTCGAGATCACCCCGGAGTCGGGTTCGGGATCCTTCGACATCTCGTGCGAGTTCACCGTGACCGAAGACTGCCAGTTGAACGCTCTCGCCGTGCTTCCAGAAAACACCATCCTAAATCTAATGGAGCTGATCAACTTCAGAAACCGTCACCACACTCCGAGAACCTGGCCGGAACTTTTGCTCGGAGACAAGAACTGCGAGACCGACACCACCAGCCGCGACTGGCAGTTCGCGCCACACCCCACCATGATGATCTTTAAAAAACTCGACTCCATAATCTTCATCGGAACTCTTGATATGCCTCGCGCATTTGGCTTCCATATCAAAGCACAGCATTACCGCCTCTGCTGTTTTCAACTTGACTACGGCTCGATGCCTCACGGTCAACCCTTGACGGCGGGCGAGACTTTCCGTTCACCGCGGTTCCGTATCTTCATGCGCCATGGACGTTCGATCTACGATGTCCTTGACGATTTCTCATCGATGCTGATCAGCAACGCAGTGATCCCCGATCCCGCAAAAAAAAATAGGTGCCCATGGTGGACTGAACCGCTGTACTGCACATGGATAGACCAGTGTTTCCTATCGAAGGCCAGTATCCCCGAGGAACTGAAGGATCAAAATCCGGAAGCAGCCGTCACTGCCAGTAATATCCTCACCGAGGCGATGGTTCGTGATGCATTGGCGATCATAAAGAGGGAACGACTGCCTTTCAGGACGATTCTCATTGATGAAGGATGGCAGATTGCCCGCGGGCAATGGGAGCCACACTCGGAACGCTTCCCGGACCTGCGTGCCCTTGTGGACGACATCCATGCGGCAGACATGAAAGTCGTGGTCTGGTGGAACTGGGCCGAGATCGGAAAGACGGCAAAAGTTAACCCGCGCCATCTTGCCGGCGGCGGTAGACTCAACAAACATGGCTGCCGGATGCGGGACTATTCGCTTGGTGCAACTCAGGAGGAATATCTCAAACCGCTTTTCCGTAAATTGTTTTCCGATGAACCCGGCTGTTACAATCTGGACGGGGTCAAGACCGACTTCCTCGCCGACAAAGTACATCCTGAACTCCCCCCGGCAAACCCGGAATGGCGCGGCGAAGAGAACTATTTCCTCAAAGTCTATGAGCTGTTCTACCACGAGATGAAACGCTGGAAGCCGGATGCCGTGCATATCGGCTGCGCCGGGAATTTCCATCTTGCCCATCTCATAGACATCAACCGGACATATGATGTACACTCATGCAATCATCTGGAGCACGAGGAGCGCGCGAAAATGCTCACGCACACTTCTCCAGGATGCCCTGTCGCCTATGATTTCCACCAGTATATGGAAAATCTGGAAGGGTATTTCACCTCGGCACGCCACCTCGGCGCTTCACTGGAGATCGGAAACATCATGATGGTCAAAAAGGACATCATCTCGGAGCCCGAACACGCCGCGAATGACTACTACGCAATGCTTAGATTAAATTTTAACAAACAATGTCAAATCTAAAATTAAGGAGACCTCGCAAATGAAAAAACCAAATATTGTACTTATCCATTCCGACCAACATCGTTTTGATTGTGTTGGTGTCAACGGGCATAAACAACTAAAAACCCCTAATCTTGACAGATTGGCGGCCGATGGAGTTAATTTCATCAACGCCTTCACCCCTTCCCCTATTTGTTCCCCCGCTCGCGCGAGTCTGTTGAACGGCATGTGGCCGGTACAGCATGGCTGTATGAGTATCCCAGGCACGGAAATCTATAAACCCGCAGATACTGAATATAAAACTTTTAGCTCTCTCCTCGATGAAGATGGATATCAACTGGGTTACGTGGGGAAATACCATCAGGAATATCCAGGAACCCCCTTGGATTACGGCTTTCATGAATTTGTTCCGCTGTCTGCGTATGACCACTGGCGCCGGGAACAGGGACTACCAGATATGCCAAGGGAAAATGGCTGGTTTGGCGAATTGGATCCACTGGTTAAGCCCGAACAAACAAGCATAGCTTGGGGTGCGTCTGAAGCAATTCGCATGATTAGGAAATATCATCGGGAAGATCGGTCATTTTTAGTTAGATGGGATCCCAGTCAACCACATCTGCCCAATATTCTTCCTGAACCGTATTTTTCTATGTATCCGCCCGAAAACATCGAGCCATGGCCCAGTTTTGGCGATGAACTGGGAAATAAACCGTATATTCAGTTTCAGCAGAAACGCACTTGGAAAGTCGATGGCTGGAAATGGGAACAATGGGCGCCGATTGTCAGCAGATATCTTGGGGAAATCAGTCTTCTCGACCATGAAGTCGGCAGAATCATTCAGACTTTGAACGAACTCGGAATTGAAGATAACACGCTTTTTATTTATACAACCGACCACGGGGATCTTTGTGGCGCTCACGGCATGATGGACAAGCATTTCATAATGTATGACGATGTAATGAAGGTTCCCTTGATTATTCGTTTTCCCGGACACCTGCCCGCCGGTGTAGCCTGCAATGAGTTTGTTTGCCATGAGCTGGATATTTCCCGAACAATTTGCGATGTTGCCGGAGTTCCTGCTCCAGGCACGTTTCAAGGAATCAATCTGCTTGAATTGGCAAATGGCAAAGAAGAAAATCCGCGTCGGGAAATATTCGGGATGTGGCATGGCGGGCAATTCGGTTCCTATACTCAGAGAATGGTACGGGACAGGTATTGGAAATATATATGGAACCTTACGGCGGAAGACGAACTCTACAATTTACAGGGAGATCCTTATGAACTTATAAACAGAGCCCAAGACCCAAATTGCGCAGAAAAGCTGAGACTTTTACGGAAACGTCTTTTGGAATGGATGGAATCAATTGATGACATAATGTTAAATCCCTGGAATCGCGCTCAACTGGAAGCCGGCATTTAGTCCTGAAGTATCAAAGGTATGCCATGGCTATAAACATAAACTTAAATAAAGCAGTTGCCGCAGTGTGCCGTGGATAGGAGACCTCGCAAATGAGAAAACCAAACTTGTTGTTCATTATGACCGACCAGCAGAAAGCCACCTCGCTGGACCTCTACAATTCTCAAGTCAATTTCATCAAGACCAGTGCTTTAAGGGAGTTGGCCCGGGAGGGTACAGTGTTCAACGCATCCTACTGCCCCTATCCGCTATGCGTGCCCTCTCGGATATCCATGCTTACCGGAATGCACCCGTCATTCTCAGGATATGTAGCCAATACACCGTTTATCGAAGATAGGCACGACACGATTTTCCAGGCGGCAAAGAAACGTGGATACAGGACCATGCTTGTAGGGAAGGATCACGCATACTGTGAGGCAAGTATCGGAGGAGACAATGGGCATCATCCGAAATTCATGGACAATATATTCGACAAGATGTACTGCGCGTTGCACAACGGGTATCAACCTCCGGAGATTGAAAGGGACTTGCCACACGTCAGGCCCTGGCTGAACCAGACTGATGTGCTTCACCGAATATGGGGCAGTGAAATAGCACCTTGGAATTCCGATCAGTCAGTCACTGCCCGGCTTTGTCAGGTGGCTGAAGAATACATCCAGGAATGGGACAGGGTTGACAGGAAAACGGATACCCCTTTCTGCATGTGGCTTTCCTTCCCTGATCCCCATGAATATTATCAGGCTCCAAAGGATGTGGTCGAGTGTATAGACCCTGCCACCATACAGCTCCCGCCAAACTGGGAAAGCGACATCGGCGGCAGAGCCGAATACATCCAGTTCATGCATTGGTACTTCAATAGCGGAGGTGTCCCGCAGGAGGAAGTCAAAAAACTCATCCGCGTATATTTGGCAATGTGCATGAACGTTGACATCTGGCTTGGAAAACTATTCAGCTTCCTGAAGAAAAACGGCATATGGGAGGAAACCCTGATTGTCTTCACATCCGACCACGGAGATTTCAATGGCGAGCACCAGCTTATTCAAAAGTTCAACTGTGGCTACGACGGCTGCTGCAGAGTCCCTTTGATCATGGCCTGGCCCGGCAGGTCGGTTCAGGGCAGGGTTTATGAGCACCCGGTAAGCCTGGTTGATATCCCCTCGACCATTTGTGACATCCTGGGCTGGGAGCGGCTGAGGGAAGACCAGGGCAACTCAATGAAGGATGTCTTGTTCGATGAAACCCCGTCCGAAAGGGAGTTCACCGTCTATGAGTCCGGCGTCGCCGGTGAAAGCCTGACTAAAAAGGATATACCTAATTTTCCCGGCCACAGATTCGATGTCGAGCCAATAGGCAGGTGGTCATACGACCCTCCCCATAGATTCGGAGGAAAGATGTACGCCGTCAGGACAAAAGACTATAAGCTGATTGTCAGACAAGATCAGGCAAACGAGTTCTACGATATGAAAACCGACCCCTGGGAAACTAGGAATGTCTATAACGATAC
Organism: Victivallales bacterium; assembly: GCA_016930955.1. Lineage (GTDB taxonomy): Bacteria > Verrucomicrobiota > Lentisphaeria > Victivallales > JAADHT01 > JAFGFR01. Next base: position 6,160 of record JAFGFR010000317.1, read on the forward strand.
CAGCTACACCGCACAGATAATCAAGCATTTCAGTCATCTTTCGGAATATCTGGTCAAAGTCTCGCAAAAGAGAGCAGGGTCTTCGATTGCTCCGCAGGATGAGTGGTATAGAGCAGGTGGGAATTTACAATGGGAGCAATCTTTGCCTGAAAAGTTTGCAAACGCAAATAAAAAATAGGAATCAACACTTATGAAAAATCGCAAGCCGAACATTCTTTTTTTACTGTCCGACCAGCACACCCCTTCCGTAATGGGGTGTTACGGCAACGGTACGGTGCAGACACCCAACCTTGATCGGCTGGCAAACGAGGGCGTTGTGTTTGACGGGTTCTATTGCAACTCGCCCCTATGCGTGCCGTCGCGCATGAGCATGTTGACGGGGCGCTATCCATGGAAGATTGACGTCCTGAAGAACCAGCACACTCTCGACAGCCGTATCCCTACTTTTGCCCACATGGTCGCCGGCGCAGGGTATCGTACCGCGCTGGCCGGGCGGATGCATTTCGTGGGCGATGACCAGCGGCATGGCTTCCAGGAACGGGTCGGGGGCGATTTCGGCATCTACGCCTACCACGCCGTCAGCCCGACGAATTTTGCACCGCTGAACAGGGACGGCTGTATTGCCGACGGGACTCAGGCCGCACCACTGTTGCATGCCGGGTCGGGCGATACGGAGACCATCGAGCTGGACCGGCGCACCAATGCGGCCGCCCGGGAGTGGATCGACCGCTACGTGCGCGAAGACGGGGCGCACCCCTTCCTGCTCACGGTCGGGTACTTCTCGCCACATTGCCCCTTCATCGCGCCGCCGGAGTACTTTAAGCGGTATGAGGGCATCGTCGGGCACCCCGACTTCACCGAAGGGGACTATGAACAGCTTCATCCCATCCACAAGACCTATGCCGACATTTGCGGCGCGCGTAAGGTGCCGCCGGATAACCTGGATCGCGCCGTGGCGGCCTACTACGGGCTGGTAAATTACCTCGATGACCTCGTCGGCGAGATTCTGGCAACACTGGAGGCACACGGTCTTCTCGACAACACGATCGTGATCTACAGCTCGGATCACGGCGAAATGCTTGGCGCCCACGGGCGCTGGCATAAAGACTGTTTCTTCGATCAAAGCGCGCGTGTGCCCTTCATCGTGCGCTTTCCCGACGGTTCGGTTCGGCGGCGGATAGCCGAACCATCCTCGCTTGTTGACCTGTTGCCCACCCTGGTTGATCTCACCGGCGCACCCGGGCATACGCTCGACCTGGACGGTCGCAGCCTCGTGCCGCTGATGCGCGGCAAAGCCTGCGAACCGTCGATCATTCGCTGCGAGGACTATTTGCACGGTGCCTGCAACCGGATGATCCGGCTTGGCGATATCAAGCTGTGCTTCTATTCCGGCTATGACAGGCAGGAATTGTACGATCTCGCCGCCGATCCGGGCGAGACGCACAACCGGATCGATGATCCGAATTACGCAAGCATGCGGGAGACGCTCACCAAGTTGCTGTTCTCGGACGGGTGGCACACCAATGTGCTTGCCGACACCGAGGCACGCCTGCAAAAGATCGGATTCCACGACCTGTCCAAGAGCGCCTGGCAGGGCACGACTCTGATCAAAGACGGCGTCGTGACCGACGTGCCGGGTTATGACATCGGGATGCTGGACTACAAAAGCAAACTTGTATAACTAAGGCGGGCTTCGCCCGCAACCCAAA
>JAFGFR010000318.1 GCA_016930955.1 Victivallales bacterium
AGATGAAGGCAAGGCTTCCGGGCCAAGTATATAAGGCATGTTGCACGGCCACGGGGAGTTTTGCAATCGGCTCTGTGATTTTATTTTTCATGATTTCATGGCATCTGGTGTTGCTGTTTCATCCTTCTTGGGTTAATATAAGCATGAAAGAGGCATAAACAAATGCCTTGGGGTTTCTGGAGGGATGGCTCCGAGGCTTGAGTACAGGGTAAGGTTTATGGACAAGGTCAAGATGGCCGAGGTGGATTTTCAGTGTTTTGACAATGGCTGTGACGGCTTGATCAAATTCAATCTTAAAGATGCGCTTTGCGATGATTTTCAGGCGCTCTGTTCGGCATGTCACCGTTCTTATGAGTTTGATGACATGCTCAAGGGGAAGCTGAGGAGGCTTTGCGATCTGATAGTTGCGGTACGTGATGCCGAGGACATACTTGGGACGTGCAATGTTGCAGTGACAGTTCCTGCCGGCATGGTGAAGATTCCCTATGCGCTGCTGCTCACCCGTTTGAACACGATGATAACGCTGCAGCTCGACGGGAAGGATGTTGACTTTCATTTCCGTGTCGAGCCGTCGTCGCCGGAAACATTCAGGTAAGGGAGTTCACGATGGCGATTTTACTTCCATTCAGGGGACTGCTTCCCACGCCGGAGAATGCGGCGGCGGTTGCGGCGGTGCCCTATGATGTTGTCTCCAGGGAGGAGGCGGCAGAGCAGGCTCTTGGCAACCCCTTGAGTTTCCTGCGTGTCGCAAGGCCGGAGATTGAGCTTCCATCCACGGTGCTGCCGTACTCGGACGAGGTCTATGAGAAGGCGCTGTCGAACTTTTTGAGGCTTTGCGGTGCCGCACCGCTGCTCCAGGATCAGGCGCCATCCCTTTACATCTACTCCCTGCGTATGGGTTCCCATGTCCAGACTGGGGTTGTTGGTGTGGCATCCACCGAGGACTACGACAATGGTGTGATAAAGAGACACGAGAGGACCCGTCATGAGAAGGAGGATGACCGTACGAGGCATCTCATCAAGCTCCGTGCGCATACCGGGCCTGTATTCCTTACGTACCGAGACATGCCCGAAATTGACACGGAGGTGTCTTTGGCATCTTCGGGCAAGCCGCTATTCGACTTTACTGCCTCTGACGGCATAAGTCACAAGCTCTGGCGGGTCGAGGGGATGTGTGCTGAGAAACTTTCTTCCATGTTTGGCTTTCTTCCGGCGCTCTACATTGCCGATGGTCACCACCGTGCCGCATCCGCATCGAGGGCTGCCGGACATTTCAGATCGGCCAACAAAAACCACGACGGGACAGAGGACTACAATTTTTTCCTCGCGGTAGCATTTCCCGCCTCGCAGCTGAAGATCCTATCCTACAACCGTGTTGTTTGCGACCTCAACGGCCTTTCTTCAGACGAGCTGCTCGATAAGATTTCCGCTAATTTCGCAATCACGAGAAATGCCGGCCCAAATCCCGATGCTTCTTGTGACATCCGCATGTTGCTTGACGGCATATGGCTGCGCCTCGAACCATTGTTCGACACAACAGTGCTCGACTCTGTACGTCGCCTCGACGTGAGCATACTCCAAGACAATATCCTTGCCCCGCTGCTCGGGATCAAGGATCCCAGGACTAGCGACAGGATAGATTTCATAGGGGGTATAAGAGGTAGCTCCGAGCTGGAGAAGCTTCTTTCCGGAGGCAGGGCGAGAGTTGCATTCTCCATGTTCCCCACGACCGTCGAGCAGCTCATGGGCATAGCCGATGCCGGGGAGATGATGCCGCCGAAATCAACGTGGTTCGAGCCCAAGCTCAGGGACGGGCTGGTATGTCATATGTTTTGAATGCGCAGCGCTATTCAAGCCTAAGGCATACATGGTGGCTGTTTTTCGTTTGTATGTCCCTGTATTTGTGTTAGATTATTCTTTCTCATGCTAAAACCCGTTCAGGAGATCGTATCATGTCTGAGAAGATAGTTGTCAAGTGCAAAGGCTGCGCCTCGATATTCCATGCTCTGAGCGACGAGCTTGCCCAGCTTCGATGTCCCCAGTGTGACGGGGAGCTTGAGGCTGCAGATGCCGCGCCGCTCCCTGAGAAGCCTAATTTCGAGGAAACGGTCAAGGAATATACTTTCAGCGACAAGAAGACCACCCCCGAGGAGGCGAGGCGGATCAAGGAACAGTTCTCGCCCCCCGGCAGTGCTTCTTCTTCTTCGCCCTCCATCCCCCCGGGTCAGGGTCAGAATCCACAGCCGTCCTCTTCTTCACCTGTTCCCGCACCGAGAACGCCACCTGCTCCGGCGTCGCCGCCTGATCCTGAGGTTTCGCCCTCTGATGAAGATGCACGAGACATAAGACAACTTGTCAGTGCCCATGAACGGATAGCTTCCAACGTTGCAGATGTTGTGGTCGGGCAAAATGATGTCCTGCATGAGATACTCGTCGCCATACTCGCCAGGGGTCATTGTCTCATCGAGGCTGTCCCGGGGGTGGGCAAAACCAGACTTTTGCAGTCCATTTCCGAGGCTCTGTCTCTTTCGTTCAGCCACATCCATTGCACCCCTGACCTTTCGCTTTCTGACATTGTTGGAACAGGAGCCATCCAGGAAGGGGCTAAAACCGGAGCGAAGACGCCTGATTTTCTGCCCGGATCAATTTTTGCGAACATGATCCTTCTTGATGGGTTCAACCGGATGCCGCCCAAACTTCAGTCTGTGATTCTCGATGCGATGCAGGACAGACAAATTTCTGTCGGCGGTGCGATTCACATGCTTCCTGACCCCTTCTTTGTTCTGGCCGTACAAAACCCGATTGACGAGGAAGGCATATTCCCTCTTGCCGAGGCTCAGCAGGACTGTTTCCTGTTCAAGATATGCATGGGCTATCCTTCTGAGGATGAGGAGAAGCTGGTCATGCGCAGAGCCGCCGAGAATCAGATCGTGACTGTCGAGCCAGTCCTTGACCGGGACAATCTTCTTGCTGCGCAGCAGCTCGTCTCCAAGGTTCCCGTTCCAGATGCAGTCATTGAATATGCTGCCAGGATTGTCAGGGCGACCCGGCCCGGCACTCCAGACACGGCAGAATTCGTCAAGGACTGGGTGGCCTGGGGTTGTGGCCCGCGTGCGTCGATCAACCTTGTCTGCGCAGCAAAGGCCCTTGCGTCGCTAAGGGGTTCGGACTGCGTTTCTTGCGACGATGTATCAGGCGTTGTTCCTTCCGTGCTGCGACATCGTCTGATACTGAATGAGAAGGCCAAGGGGGAGGGAGTGACTCCCGAGCAGGTCACGGAAATGATTCTGGAGGCATCTGGAAAGGAAGCCTGAATAGCAGGAATATGTGGCAGGGCCTATTTTCACTCCGGCATGTTGCCCGCGTCCCGCCCCTCCCGAGCCACTTCCAGGATTGCCAAAATGTTGGCTGTGGGGACATCGGCCTGTATGCCCTGTGCTGGGGCGAAGATGTAGCCTCCGCCCTCGCTCATCATATCGCGGACGGCGCGGGACGCGGCCTTGACCTCTTCCGGGGTGCCGAAGGGCAGGGTCTGCTGAGTGCTGATGCCTCCCCAAAATGTCAGCTTGTCGCCATATTGCCGTTTTAATCCGGCTATGTCCATTGCCTCTGGCTGGACAGGATTCAAGACCTGTATGCCCATCTCGATCAGCGATGGGATAACATGTTCGATATTGCCGCAGGAATGTATCCAAACATCCTTGCCGTACCCGTGGATTATATCATATTCCCTCTGTTCGCCCGGACGAATCATTTCCTGCCAAGAGTCGGGCGACATAAGCAGATCAAGCTGTGAGCCCCAGTCGCTGCCGAGCAGGACACCGTCAATTTCAGGTATGGCGAGGAAGTTCTCAAGCATCACCATGTTCCTTTCGATGATCTTGTCCAGAAACCTACGGGTTTGCTGCGGACTGCCCGCCATGTCCGCAAGGAAATTTTCAATGCCGCGGGCGAAATAAGCCTTCTCAAAATGGCTGCCGTATAATGAAACCAAAAAATACTTGTCGCATAGTTGGCGTTTTTCTTTGATGTTGTCCGCCAAATTGTCGTAATTGCCGGTTCCGATACATGATGACGGTGAAGACGGGAAATCCATTCCTGCCCAATCCTCCCCCAGTGCATGCCACGTCCACCAGGGTACGGGGATGTTTTCCACATCGTTGTCGAGGAATTCCTCTCTTCCCTTGGCTTCCGTGACCCCGGCTGCGACCAGCGCCTCCCAAGCATCGGGGCAAAGCCCTATCGAGTAGGGAACTATCTTGGTTTGTTTGTGCCCTATCGCCGCCTTTACCAATTCGCGTCTATCCATTTCGCGACTCCATCTTGAAATTGTTTATATGCAGTCACTTTTGTGCCTTGTGTCGGGGCGAGAAAAAAATGTCAGGGATCAAATTCAGAACTCCTTACCTGAATAAGCATCTGTAACAGGCAGTATGTGTTATAACTTCCTTATTAACTGAATATTACCGGTTATTTAC
>JAFGFR010000319.1 GCA_016930955.1 Victivallales bacterium
CTGCAGGGCTATATGCGTGAAATGAGCAATTCGCAGATCCCGGACTTTTCACCGGGCTAGATTCACTAGCATTATCTGGGCGCTCACACTCGATCAGCGTGAACCTGCGGAGGCATTGTCCAGTGGATGGTGTTTTGATTCCAGGCAGTTTGTCATTCAGTGTTTTCATCGGTCACCTTTTTTTTATTTTTCTAAACTCCAGACTCAACTTGTCGTGGGGGAAATTGCCGCTATGCTGATATCAGATGATGGGGGACTGCTCTTGATGATCCCTCCGGCACCTTGCCGGAGATGATGTCGTCCAAAAGAGCCCGGGCTGCCAAAACAAATTCATCCAGCGGAGTGACTATGATGTCGCAACCTCTGAAAGCCTCAAATATCTGACTTCTATACGAAGTCACCAAGAGACGGATATCATGTGGGATTTTCAGGCCCATTTCCTTGAGTTCTATCATTGTTCCAAGCCCGCCGATGTCATCGGAGACAACCAGACCGTCTGGAGCGGGTGTCGAGCTTTCAAACGCATGCCTGGCAAAACGCCTTCCGCTTTCGACCGGGTTTTTATGGTCGTAATCGAACAGTTCTCTGTCAATCCATCTGAAACCAGGAACATCATTCCCAAGCGACTCGAGTTCTTGAGGAATTTTTTCCCAATGCCACGGCATAACGTGAATATTGCGACATGACCTGGAGGCCAGCGAGCAAATCGCATCACGATAAATGGCGACATGATCAAAATAGACATTTGAAATGTTTTCCATGGAGTGAAGCGAGACGTAGGGAATTTTTTTCCTGATGACAAACTCCAGCATACCTGGCATCCGGTTTGTTCTGTTTAAAAAGAAACCCCTGACATTCCCTTTGCGGACAAGGGTTCTAATATAATCAGGGATGATACTCTCCACCTCGGTTGCAGACACTATGTCTTTTGCCCCAGCCAAATTGAAAACCTCAAACATGCGACCGTTGTGCGGAGCCATCTGTCTGAACTCGTTCGTAAGGGAATTCTCATAGAATGTGTCCCCGACGCTTGGAGTGATAAACACATATCTCTGATTTCCCATGTCCACTGCCACCCTGGTCTTTTTCGCCCTCTGGACATGGATGTAACCCTCGGCGGCAAGTTTGCGGTATGCGGCCATGACGGTAACATGGCTGACATTTTCGAAATTTTTCACAGGCGGCAGCTCATCACCGAAATGCAGATCCCCGTCAATTATCTTCGAACGGTAATAGTCCGCAAGCTGACCTGCAAGGGGAAACGAAGGATTCAAGACTAGATCCAATCCTTCAACATGTGCTTTCTTTGACATTTCCTCACCCATAGACAGACCTGCATCAGCCTCATTTAACCTTAATTTAGTTTAACTTACATGCCGTGTCAAGCACTGAAAGGGGAAAAAATGATTTTTTTTGAGAGCTGATTTCAAAACTCCCCTGGCCGCCTGCCTGTGTTCCGCACGCAGGCAGGCATAGCCGCATCATATGGGAGGCGCTGAGTGCGGGACGACCTCAGCCCACTCGCCGCATGGGCCGACGTTCGGGGTCATGGAGACACAGAGCCTAGGATTTCGAGTCTAGTGTTTCGGATTTCCCGCATAATTGCCCTCGGGGGTTTGCTTGTTTTGACAGCGCGGCATATATTTTCTTTGTGGCTTTGTGGCTTTGTGTGAGGGGGAAATAATTTCAACAAGTGGCTTTTGTTGACGGAGACCGCAGCAGAGCTGAATCTTAGCCTACTCTTCGAGGAGCAGTTAAGGTTGTGAAAATATAAGCGATGACCAACGACTCGGACCAGCCTGTAGGATACACAGAGAAGGAGATTTTCAAGCGTCTGCTCAAGCTGAGCTGGAAATATCGCGGCGGGTGCCTGAAGGCCGTCGTCATGCAAGGCATGCTTCTCTCGCTCACGATCGGCGGGCTTAATCTTGCGGGCGTGGGCATAGACTTCATCAGAAAGGCCATGGACACAGGCGCTAAGGAACCGATATGGCTTTTCGGCTTGGCGCCGCCTGCCGAGTGGAGTGTGCTTCAGGTGCTTTTTTTCATTTCCGGGCTGTCCTTGGGGATCGCCTGTGTGCGCTACTACCTGAACTATGCCTATAAAATATCAATGGTCAGGTTCTTGCAGCAAGGCATAGTCGTGGATCTGCGTTCACGGGTCTACGAGAGGATGCAGCGTCTGAGTTTCAGGTTTCTCGACTCGAGGACCAGCGGCACGCTGATAAACAGAGTCACCGGAGATGTCCAGGCCGTCAGGCTCTTCGTCGACGGTGTGATGGTCCAGGGTGTCATCATCTGCCTCTCGCTGGCAATATACCTGGCATACATGTTGTCAATCAATACAACGCTGACGCTTATTTCCACGGCGACAATCCCGTTGATGTTCTTCTACTCCCGGCAATTCTCAAAGAAGGTCAGACCCGAGTATATCAAAAGCCGGGACATGATGGACTCTCTGATCTTCAAGATGGTCGAGCGGATACAGGGGATACACGTCGTCAAGGGGTTTGCCAGGGAGGAGCAGGAGCTGAAACTGCTTGGTGACGAGAACGATGCCGTCAGAGACCAGAAGAGGAAAATCATCCTCCTGACCTCCATATTCACCCCCTCGATCGGGATGCTTTCGCATGTCAGCATAATGATATTGCTGGCCTACGGGGGGTATCTGGTCATAGAAGACGTTCTTCCGCTTGGGTCCGGGCTGATCGTCTTCCTCGGGCTGCTCAACAGGTTTTCCGAGCAGGTCAATTCTGCTGCGAACATAGTGGACAACGTCCAGCAGAGCGTGGCGGCGGCAGGCAGGGTGTTCGAGGTGCTCGACACCCCAATAGAAATCAAGAGCCCCCAGAACGCCGTCAGACTTGATAGTTGCTCCGGCAAGGTCGAGTTCAGGAATGTCTCCTTCGAATATACCCCCGGAGAAAAGGTGCTCGACAATATCAGCTTCAAGCTTGAAAAAGGGCAGTTTGTCGGGATACTCGGCACCACCGGGGCGGGGAAAAGCACACTCCTGAGCCTCATCCCGCGTTTCTACGACACCGGCATGGGAGCTGTCATGATTGACGGCTACGATGTGAGGAGGCTCAAGATCGGCAGCCTTCGCAGGCAGGTAGGGATAGTTTTCCAGGAGAGCTTTTTGTTCAGCAACACAATAGCTGCGAACATCGCATTTGGCCATCCCGGCGCTGAGAGGGGGAGAATCGAGACCGCTGCGAAACTCGCATCCGCGCACGAATTCATATCCGCGTTGCCCAAGGGATACGACGCTGTCATAGGCGAGTCCGGCTGCGACCTTTCGGGCGGACAACGCCAAAGGCTCGCCATCGCAAGGGCCATACTTCTCGACCCGCCAATACTGCTGCTTGACGACCCCACAGCGTCTGTAGATTCCCAGACGGAGAAGGAGATACTCCAAGGGATCGAGAGCGCCATGAAAGGCAGGACAACATTTCTGGTGTCCCACCGCATCGGGGTACTGATGAAGGCCGACATCATCCTCGTGATGCATAAGGGGCAAATCGTCCAGAAAGGCACACACGAGGAGCTTATGAAGACAAAAGGGCACTACAGGCAGACCGCGGACATACAGATTGACACAGGGGAAAGCGTCAATCCGGCAGGAACTTCAAAAGGAGTGGCATGAGCAGTCTCAAGCAGTCAAGGATAACCCATGTGGGCAGGGATTCCGAAAACAAATTTGAGACCAGGCCCCTGAATTTCAGGATATTCGGCCGGATATTCTCCTATGCGAGACCCTACGCATCGTTGAGGAACACGCTTTTCGTTCTCGTCTCCATCCGCGCGGTGCAGCTTTTGATGATAACATGGCTTATCGGGGAAATTATCAACGGCCCCATAGCCAGAGGCAACGTCCGCGAGATGCTGTGGGCCGTCACACTCCTGTTCTTCTTCACTTTAGTCACTACCCTGGTCTTCATATTCAGGTTCAAACTTGCCCTTGAGCTCGGGGAGAA
>JAFGFR010000320.1 GCA_016930955.1 Victivallales bacterium
GCCTGCAGCTCGCCCCGATAATCGAGGAGCTGAGAAACGAGTATCAGGGTGTCCTGCATGTGGAGGTTGTTGATGTCGGGCTCCAGGAGAACGAGGCGATGGCGAAGAATTTTGGTGTCCAGATGATTCCGACGCTGGTTTTTCTGGACAAGGACGGCAAGGAGCTGACACGGAACGTAGGCTATGCCTCGAAGGAGGACATCCTCAAGAAATGGCGCGAGCTGGGGCATGACTTTTTACCCGCCGCTGCCCCGGAAGTCAAGTAGATAGGCCTGGAGTCAATGTGGAGTATATATGCTTGAGTTCAGAGGAAGAAAGACCATCACCGGAGCATTGCTTGCTCTTGTCTTTGTGAGCGTAGGGTTTTCGCTGGGCAAGAATGCCGCGTTGCGCTCGTTTGCGAAAAGCTCACCCGCACTTGCCCCGACCAGCGGCGTGCTGGCGGCTGAAAAAAACGAGTTCGTCGCTGTCTACTACATGCATGCTACTTTCCGCTGCGTGACCTGCAACGAGATCGAGAGGTTAGCTAGAAAGCTTGTCGAGACAGAGTTCAAAGAGGAGCTCGAAAGCGGGAAGCTTGTCTTCGCCGAGGTGAATTTCCAGAGGGACACAGGTCTAGCGAAACGCTACAGGGTCGCTGCCGGCGGGGTGGTAGTCGCCCTTATCAAGGACGGGAAAGATGTCCGCTTCGATATGCTCAACGATGTATGGACTCTCTATTCCGACCCTGCCAAGTTTGACGAATACCTTGCCGGAACCATAAGAAGATACCTCGCGAAGGACATGGAGTCGCCGTAGAATGGATAGCTTCGCATATTTCTCGGCCTTCTGGCTAGGCATACTCACTGCGGTCAGCCCATGCCCGCTGGCGACCAACATCGCCGCGATTTCCTTCATGAGCAAAAACATCCAACGCCGCTCCAAGGTGCTCAAGTCCGGGGTGTCGTACACGATGGGCAGGACGGCGGTATATGTTCTCCTCGGGGCCGCCATATCATCCGGGCTTTTCGCGGTCCAGGCGATCTCGAGCTTCCTCCAGAAATACATGAACGACATCCTCGGCCCGGTGATGATAGTCCTGGGGATGGTTCTCCTCGGCTGGCTCGGCTCGTCGGTATCGTTCAACCTGGTCAACGACAGCATCCGCGAGAAGGCAGAGAAGGGCAGCCTGAAATGGGACTTCATCATCGGCGGGCTTTTCGCTCTGTCATTCTGCCCGGCATCGGCGGGACTGTTTTTCGCCGGGCTTGTGCCGCTTTCGATCAAGGCCGAGTCGAAAGTCATGGTTCCGGTGTTCTACGGCATCGGCACTGCCATACCGGTGATATTCTTCGCGATACTGATCGCATTCAGCGCAAAATACGTCGGGACAGCATTCAACAAGCTCTCGCATATAGAAAAATGGGTGCAGATCGTCGCAGGCATCCTCTTCATCCTTGCCGGCATCTTCTACTGCATAAACTTCAACTTCGTGCTGTGAATACGGATGGCTCAGCCGTCTCTGGATTTGCATACTGCGCAAAACGAGGGTACCTTGGAGCTAATTTCAAAACTACCCTTGGCCGCGCGGCCCGCTATTTTGGATGCGAGGCCACGCCGATGCGGAAGCGGACATGCCTGTATGGTCTGTCCCGACCGCTCCGGCGTGGCATTCGCGACAAAAAAGTTCGCTGCCCAAAGGGTTGGGGCGGAAACACGGCATGCGCCACTCCTCCGCTCCCGACGAGGTTCACGCGGAGTTTTTAAACTGGCTCCTTAACATGGAGGAGAGAAGAAGATCTTTCTTACCTTCGGCTCTCGATTCGGGGGTGCCTCCAGTCTATGTCCCCTATGGCATCTACCGCATCGATAAGGGCTTGAGGATATCGAGCGACACCCGCCGCAGGTGTGGATTGAGCCTGGGAATGGCTCCTGCGCCTGGATTCGAACCAGGGACCAAGTGGTTAACAGCCACCTACTCTACCGCTGAGCTACGCAGGAGTAAAATCTCGCCATAAAATTCATCCGTGACACCTCCGGGAGGATACCACGAGTGCCAGTGATTCTAACACCCCTTCGGAGAAATTCAACACCCGAAGAGAAAAATTTCCTGACAAATCGCGGCAGCGCATTGTCCCGATGGAGCTGGAAACCCTCAGGTCGTGTTTTTAACGCCGGTGGAAGAATATGAAGACATATTTCAAATAGTCGTGCTGCAGGTTTCCCTGCCTACAGGAAGGAGCCTTGCCAAACGCCCTCGAAGAAGGAACGCAAGTTTCTGCCGATGGTCCTTGTCTTGTATCCACCCTCCTGTACGAAAAGGGTGGAGAAGGGTATTGCCCCGACCATTCTGCCGATGTGCGAGAAGTCCTTCGCGACCAAAGGCCATGCCCCTGTGGGGTCGCCGCGCGCTGTGTCCAGACCCAATGCGACGACAAGGTATCTGGGCCTGAAGTCCAGGATTTTGCGTAGGGCCGTCTTCAGTGTTCTCCCGTATTTTTCCGTGGAGATGTTTTCCGGCAGCGGGTAGTTGATGTTGAAACCGAGTCCCTTGCGCTTTCCGCGCTCGTGCCTGAAGCCGCTGAAGAACGGATACGAGGAAATCGGGTCGCCATGGATCGAGACGGTGAGCACGTCGTCGCGCTCGTAGAATATGTTCTGCTGCCCGTTGCCGTGATGATAGTCCAGGTCAAGTATGGCCACCTTGCCGCTTCTGCTGAGAAAATGGGCGGCGATTGCCGTGGAGTTCAAATAGCAGAAGCCGCCGCAAGCCCTCTTTTCCGCGTGGTGTCCCGGCGGCCTGACCAGGGCGTAGGCCAGATACGCCCCGTCCCTGACGGCCTCAGCTGCGGTCAACGCACAGTCCACGGCCTCCCTGGCGGCGAGATAGGCGTTTTTGTTCAAGGGCGTGAAGGTGTCGATGCAATAGTATCCAGCCCTGAGAGGCAGCTCCTTCGGCGGCCGTGCGTTCTTCCTCAGTGGAAACACGCTTGGGTAGACGGACTGTTTCTCCCCTAGCGAGGAGCACACCCTCTTGATGTAGCTGATGTATTCCTTGTCGTGGACCTCACAGAGCAATTTATCCGGGAAGTGCCTGCTCCTGACAGATTTGAAGAATGGACTCCTTTCCAAGGCGGCGAGCATGGTCTTGACCCTCACAGGCGACTCGACATAACCCCTGTCGGCGACGTGGTGTATCACATGGCCCTCGTTATGGGTCAGCACGATCATCTTGTCGGCCGGCAGTGTCTTTGCGGGCTCCACGGCGGCCTCCTTACTGACATATTTGAGGGGCCTGAGCCTGACCCATGGGTCCCGAACCGACTTAACAATCTCCTCGATGTACCTCCTGTTGCAGATGCCTGGGTATTTCCTCTCGAGTATCGCCCTGACGATCTTGCGCATGCGGCTCCTTGAAATCCTGCGTTCCTTGCCGAGGAAATCAATCATGATGTAGGGGGGATTGTCCTGCCCCTCCTTGACCGGGGTCTCGTACGCGGTGTTGACCACCGGGCGGGCACCGTACTTCTCGTAGAATCTCAGCCTGGCCTTGTTCTGCTTGAGCAGCTTGGGGTCCCCGGAGATTCGAGGGTCGTCCGGGAGGCACTCGAAGAACAGCGCCTTCACGCCTATGGCGGCGGCCTCCTCCCTGACCCTCTCGTACAGGGCTCCGCCTATGCCCCTTCCGGTGGAGCGCCTTGCCGCAGAGAGATAGTCGAGGAAGCAGAAATCCAGATCCGGCGCATGGGTCAGCAGGGCGAAGCCGCCCACGGTCGTCTTGCCGTTGTCGGCGATGAAGAGTATCGAGCGGAACTGGTACTTCAAAGGATTCTTTAGCTTTTCCGGCAGGGTGTCTATCTCCTCAGGGTCTATGCTGGGGAACTGCTCGCGGAAAATCCTCTTGACCTGGGACAACGCCTCCTCGTTCGAGGGGTTTCCGGTGTCGTATATCCTGCGTATCCTGAACATGGTATGCAGCCCCCTTTCTCAAGCATCCTGACTTCTGCTCAGCAGCAATGCAGGCTTGCTCAGCAGTTGTTCCTGTATGGGGATGATGGCTTGTTTGAGTTCTTGGAAGGTCTGGAAGCGTTCCATGGGTGGTTTTCTGATCATTTTTTTTATGAGTTCGACGGTATCCGGGTGACATTTTTTGACCCGGCCGCCTACGTTCTGAAAATTAACCTCTTCCGCATGACTCTTGACTAGCCTCCCGACATTGGTGTCTATGAAGCACGGCTCCCCAGCCAACATATGAAACAACATCAACCCCAGGCTGTATATCTCGCTGAATTCCCCCTCCGGCTCCCCCAGTACCCGTTCGGGGGGAATATAAAAAGGGGAACCTTCAAAAATATCACACGACTTCCCATTTTTAGCCATTGCCTTCTCCAACGGTATGCATAGACCGTAGTCGAACATCCTGACATTGCCGTTCTTCTCGATGAGAATGTTTTCCGGCTTCAGATCACGGTAAAGATACCCTTTGGAGCATATATGCCGCTCTGCAGCGATTATCTGCACCATGATGTTGAACGCCCTGTTCTCCGAAAGTGTTGTTTTTCTTTTGATATAGTCATCCAGCCGTTCACCCTCGACTAGAGGGAAGACGATGAAATATTCGTCGTCCTCGCAGCCGTAGTCAAGGATCGGGACCAGGTTTGGGTGGTTCCCGACTACCGCGCCGGCGGTACCTTCCTGGACAAAGGGGTTGTCCCTCTCGGTGTCCGCCGGGGGGACCCGATGGAAGAACTTTATGGCATACCGCTCCTTCCCGCCACGCTTCAAGGCCTTATAGACCTTTCCTTCTCCTCCTCTGCCCAGAGGCTTATAGAGGACATAGTTCTTTATGATCAATGGCATGTAGAGCGGCAGCTCGCAGCCGGGGCACTCCTTGACGGTGAACGGCTTGATGTCGTCAATCTCGCAAAAGCACTGGGGACAACTGACCACCCCCTCATGAAGAAGGATAAGAAAAGGTACGTTGCTGTCTTTTTCCATAATCTCTGCCAGCCCGTTAGAGCGCCAATGCATACTTTGCAATCAGAGCCGATTTCAAAACTCCCCGTGGCCGCGCGGCTTGCTATTTTGGATGCGAGCGGAAGTGGGCATACCTGCCTAGTCTGCCCCGACCGCTGCGGCACGGCATTCGCCACGCCTGCCGCACCTGCGCTCCCAACGCGGTTCTCGCGGAGTTTTGAAACTGGCTCATTATACAATGTTTCCCCCGTGTCTGCAAGGTTTTTTGGGCGACAAGTGAAAAATAACCGTGGAAAGTCCGCTCCGTGGTGCCGCGTGAAAGAATTTGGCGTGCGGGCACGGGGAAACGACACTTCCTCTCTTCCCTTTCGCCTTTTTGTCCTCTCGTACCCACGATTTGCGACAGCAAATCTTTGGATTACGGTGGCTTGCATGCCAGGTCGTAGCCCAAATGGTGAATACTGGAAACCGCTTTCTATTCCGTGGGGCAGGGTCGTCCCGCCCCTGCCCTCCTAGGCGGATCCCGCTATGGCACCCGTTATGCCACAGGTGCGGCAGGTACCTCTGCAATCACGAGGAAAATGTTTGGGATTTGTACAAAATTTGTCAAAACTGACGAATTTTAAAAAAATGCTTGAAAGATAAAAAAATCGTGTCATTTTTTTTCAAATGTCTCAGTCTGGAACGGTTCTCGACCCTAGATCAGGTGTTCCGGCAAAGGCGTAATTGCATAAAAAATAATCAATTCGACGGGAAGAGATGGGGAAAGATCCAGAAAACCAGAACTGGGGAGTGTGCCGGCTGGCTGCGGCCTCTCTGCCTCGCCTGCATTCAAACCTTCGCAACTGCCGAAGTTCCTATGTGTCCACTTCAATAAAACCAAACCCGGAGGCTGTATATGAGTCATGAGCCAATTTCAAAACCACCCGTGGGCACGCGGCCTGTCATCGCATTTGCTGCCCTTGTTCTCTGCATGGGGCCTTGCTCTTTCGGGCAGACTCAGGCGATAGACAATGGCAAGCTCTGGCTGGCAAATCAGCAGGCCTCAGACGGTTCCTTCAGCAGCGGGAACAAAAAACTTCCAGACACTTCCGAGGCCTTTCATGCACTCTGGTATTTGAACCACAGCGGCCAAGTCTTGAATAAGGCACTCAACTGGGTAAAAACACAGCCCGACAACGGCAATGCCGCCAATATCTCCTGGAAAATCAACACCTTGGCTCACTCGACAGCGGATACATCCTCCCTTGTCGCTGCTCTGTTGTCTTTACAGAACACCGACGGCGGATTTGCCATCGCCAAGGATTACAAAAGCACTCCATTGGCCACCGTAAAGGCGCTCAGGGCACTCATCGAAGTCAAATCTCAAAACACCACAGCTATATCCAAAGCCATCAGTTACTTGGCGAACACACAGAAATCACACGGCGGATGGACCCTCCAGCAGCAGAGCACGAACGACCTGGAGTCATCTGATCTTTTCATCACGGCATGGGTCGTCGCCCTGGTCAGGCAGTACCAGGTTGACAATAATTACCACCCGACCAATGTCAGCTCCATGGTATCCAAGGCTTCTCTTTATCTGGAGGCCCTGCAGCAGACCGATTACTCCTGGGGTGACAATGAAAGATTGTCCTCCACAGCACTTGCCCTATCAGCGCTGATCAGGACCACCCGGCCCCAGAGCCTGGGTCACGCCGTCTCATGGCTCGAAGCTCGGCAGGCAGCCGACGACAGCTTCGGGAATGACATCTATAAAACAGCCCTTGTGCTCAAAGCTCTGCGCGACTGGTCCATCAGCCCAGTCCCGCAGCCGCCAGATTTGAAAATTGACGCTGCAGATATTTCCTTTGCTCCTGATAATTCCTCAACAACCGACCAGATACAGATAACCGCTATAATCCATAACGCCGGTGAATCCCCGGCATCAAATGTCCAGGTGCAGTTTTACCTTGGGAGCCCTTCAGCCGGGGGGGCCGCCGTCGGTCAGAGATTCGTCCTGCCAATGATCGGCCCCGCACTATCAGGCAAAGTGACCCTCGGGCTCTACCTGCCCGCAGGCACTCATGACATCTATGCCGTGGCCGACCCCGACCATATCATCATCGAGAAGGATGAGAACAATAACAGCGCTTCTGCCCAGATCATTGTAGCACCCGGGGAAACCACCCCGGGTGATTTTGAAATACTTCCTGAAGACCTGACTTTTTCAAATGATAATCCCACCGACGCGGATATCATCACTATCACAGTGAAGGTCACCAATGTCGGTGGCTCAACAGCCGATGCACTAATTGTAGCATTGTATGACGGCGACCCGGCCAACGGCGGGACCCAGCTTGGCGACGACATTGTCTTCCCGAAACTCACGGCCCAGTCAACTGCGACTGTCTCGCTGCGTACCATGCTCGCGGAAGGCACACACACTGTCTTCGCTGTCGCCGACCCGCACAATACCATCGTCGAGGCACTCGAGAACAACAACTCGGCATCAAGACAGATCACCGTCACCGAGACACCCACATCCCCGGCCGACCTGGTGGTCACATCCTCAGACATCTCCTTCTCAAACACTTCCCCCGTCGCCACAGACCTTATCACGATCTCCGCGCTCATCAAAAACCAGGGCGGCAGGACGGCTCAAGATGTCAAAGTCCGTTTTTATAGCAACGACCCCCAGCAAGGCGGCACACAGATTGCCGCCGACCTGACACTCTCAGGCATTTATCCAGGAGGCCAAGGCAGGGCCGAACTGCAAACCGCATTGCCACAAGGCAAACACAATATCTATGTCGTCGTTGACCCGGCAAACACAATAAACGAGTCCGACAAACTCAACAACACAGCCTTCAAAGAAATCACCGTCAAACCTGCTCCGCTTCCTGACCTGATCATCGAAGTCAATGATATTACCGTAGCAGGAAACCAATTCCATTCAGGTGATAAAGTCACATTCACAGTAAATGTGCATAACATCGGCCCCGGTGTCGCTAACGAAGCCAGAGTCAGAATCTACGAGGGCAACCCCGCATCCGGAGGATTCCCTGCAAGCAAGGATACCATAATCACCTTCCTGCCAGGAGAAACTCAAAATTTAACCTTCAACTGGTGCGCCAAAGTCGGGGACTCCAATATCTTCTTCGTGGCCGACCCGGACAACATCCTCCCGGAAGAAAACGAATACAACAATAGCGCATCAATATCAATGCATGTGCTCCCATATCAGGGACTTCCCCCCGTCTCAGACCCCGAAATCCAGGCCGCAATAGACAGAGGCGTGGAATGGCTGAGACTAAATCAGATCCCTTATTACGATTGGTATACAGGAGAGAAGTTCGGTTATTGGAGTGCATATAGCTATCCCGGAGGACAAGCCTTAGTTATGCTGGCACTTTTCCACTCGGGCCTTGACGAAACCGACCCCACTATTGTTCAAGGAATGAAGTTCTTTGACTTTTTCGATAACATGTATGGGGGAAAATATCATTGGTGGGGGGATTCAACCACATATCATGTGAGCCTTGGGCTGCAGATGTATCACGCCATAGGAAATAAGACTGAACATTTCGAAATGCTACAACTCCTACATGGGCAAATGCTCCAAGTGAAATACAACAGTTCCGACGGAATGTTTTCATATGGTGATATGTCCAACACTCAATATGGTTATTTGAGCCTTTATGCTGCCCAGCAGTGGGGGCTTGATATTTCTCCCGCTATTCATGCCAAAGGAGTGGAATTTATTACCAACAGCCAGCGAAACGGAGGTTGGGGATATTGGTACGGAGACGCTCCTTACGGAGCAATGACAGCAGCAGGCACGATGATCGCCCGAATGCTGCTGCCGAACCAGTCACAGGTTGTCCAGGACGGCATCAAGTGGCTGGATGATCACTATACCATCAACTCAAATTACTATTACCTTTATTCTTTGGAACGGGCAATGAGCATTCCTACGCTCATCCCGAAGATCGGAGAGCACGACTGGTACCAGGACGGGGCGGCGCATCTGCTTTCTGTCCAGAGCCCTGCAGGATACTGGAGCGGGGGCGGATACCCGGGATCAGGCCCTGTTCTTGACACAGCATTTGCCCTGCTGTTCCTTCAAAGAGCTGTTCCCGAAGTTTCGCATCCTGATTTGATTGTCGAGAATATCACTTTTTCTGAAGACTCACCTATCCAAGGTGACATAATTACGATCACCGCCACTGTCAGGAATGCAGAATATAAAAATATTAGCACTCCATTCAAGGTGATTTTTTACGACGGAGATCCTGGAATCGGCGGCCAGCAGATCGGGGCGGATCAGGTAATTGCCTCCCTCGACGGCGAGGCCTCGGCGACGGTCAGCGTCACCTGGACTATACCCACAGCCGAAACCCACACGATCTATGTCGTCACCGACGCTTTCAACGATGTCGCGGAAAAGAACGAGGACAACAATATCGGGACCGCCGAGCTTGCTGTATTGACCAATCAGGGATTTGACATCACGGTCACCACCGACAGGCAGCTCTACAACCCGGACGAGACTGTAACCGCCGATATCTCCGTCACCAATGTCGGCCAGGTTGCCGCAGGCGGAAATGTCCCGGTACTTATCAAGGACAAAACCGGAAACACCATTGCGACTCTCGCGCCGGAATACTTTGAAGAACTCGCCGCGGGCGCAGCACTCACATTCAGCCGCACCTGGAAGGTGTTGGCCGGAACTCCATCCGGGGATTACCGCGCCGAGGCCGCTGTCGTCCAGGACGGACAGAAAAAAGCCGCTGACTACGCGCAGTTCTCAGTCGAGTCGGTCTTCGGCATCTCTGCGAAAGTAGCCACAGACCAGGCTCGATACAACGCTCATGCCGATGTCTCGATCGTCAGCAAGGCCGTCAGCGAGACCCCGAACTTCATCTATTCGGACCTCAAGGTGAAAATCACCGTCGCCGACGCCGCCGACACGGAGTTCTTCTCAAACATGTATACTGTCAAGGAACTCCAGCCGCAGCGGCTCGACCAGCAGAAAATCGTCTGGAACACCGGCACCTCCGCCCCGGGGGCATATTCAGTCACCGAGACAATTTTCGAGAGCGACGGAACAACTCCGCTGGCTTCCTCCAATGCCGTCTTCACAATAATATCCAGCCTTGAATCAGGCGGCTTCCGTGGAAAAATCTCCGTCGCTCCGCAGACCGTCGAAGGCCCAGGGGAATTCGACATCATATATGAGATCACAAAC
>JAFGFR010000321.1 GCA_016930955.1 Victivallales bacterium
ACTGCGAACTCAAAATGAGGATGGAGACATGGTGCAATGCAGCAACCCGAAGGGTTAAATCTCAAAAATTCTTCTAACCAATAAGGTAAAAACTCAGTTAGTCTTAAAGTTTTGCATGTAAATATGTTAGCTGTCATTTTTGAGATTTAACTGCTTCATTTAGGATAATCTCGGGCACTCCCCGTCGGAGTTCACAGCTCCGGCGTGGCATTCGCGCCCAAAGAGCTTGCCGCCCAGAGGGTTGGGGTGGAGGCAAGGCATGCGCCACAGCGAAATGGCAGGCACAGGCGGCTCCGGGTATAAACCAGCCATTTCGCGGCGTTGTCTGCCGCGCCTGCGCTCCCAACGCGGTTCACGCGGAGTTTTGAAACTGGCTCTGATATCCGTTAAACCGCGTCGGGTTCGGGGCTTAGACACTCGAAGGCTGCCCGTCCGCTACTGACCCCGAACTAACGCTGGAGCATTTTTTCCAGATATTTGCCGGTGTGTGAAGATGTGGCTTTTGCGATCTGCTCGGGAGTGCCCTGTGCCACCACTTCTCCGCCTCCGGAGCCGCCTTCCGGGCCGAGGTCTATGACGTAGTCGCATGCCTTGACAAGATCGAGGTTGTGCTCGATCACCAGGACGGTGTTCCCCTTGTCGCGAAGCATCAGGATGACATCCATGAGAGTATTGACATCGTCTATGTGGAGTCCTGTGGTGGGCTCATCGAGGATGTAGATGGTGTGGCCTCTAGGTGTTTTTGCGAGTTCTGTGGCGAGCTTGACTCTCTGTGCCTCTCCGCCGGAGAGAGTTGTCGCGGGCTGTCCAAGATGGATATATCCGAGCCCTACCTGCTGGAGCGTGTCGAGCTTGCGGGCGAGCGCGGGTATGGGGGCGAAGAACTTTACGGCTTCGTTCACCGTCATATCGAGGATATCAGAGATGCTCCTGCCCTTGTAGAAGATGGAAAGGGTCTCGCGGTTGAACCTTTTCCCGTTGCATACATTGCAGGTGACATAGACATCCGGGAGGAACTGCATCTCGATCTTTTTTACCCCGTCGCCCTTGCACTCCTCGCATCTGCCGCCCTTGACGTTGAAGCTGAATCTGCCGGGCTTGTAGCCGCGCGTCTTCGATTCCTGGAGTCTTGCGAAGAGGTCTCTGATGGTGGTGAATGCGTTGGTGTATGTCGCCGGGTTGGACCGGGGTGTCCTGCCTATGGGGCTCTGGTCAATGACTATAGCTTTCCCGATATGCCCGAGGCCCTGGATGCTGTCGTGCTCGCCGGGGACTTCAAGGGAGTTGAAGAATCTTTTTTCGAGCGCTACACGGAGAGTGTCGTCAACCAAGCTGCTCTTGCCCGACCCGGAGACTCCCGTGACGCAGCAGAATACACCCAGCGGGATATCCACCGTGATATTCTTGAGGTTGTTGTGCCTAGCCCCTTTGATGGTGATGAACTGACCGTTGCCGGGGTGCCTTGATTTTGGCACGAGGATGTCCTTTCGGCCTGAGAGATAGGCGCCGGTGAGTGAGGTCTTTGATTTGGCGACTTGCTGCGGGGTGCCCTGTGCCACGATCTCGCCGCCGTGTTTGCCCGCCGCCGGGCCGAGGTCGATGACGTGGTCGGCGCGTCTGATGGTCTCGAGGTCGTGCTCGACGACAATGACTGTGTTGCCTGTGTCGCGAAGTCTCTGCAAGGTGTCGAGCAGTTTGATGTTGTCGCGCTGGTGCAATCCGATGCTGGGCTCGTCGAGTATGTAGAGCACACCTGTGAGTCCGCTGCCGATCTGGGTGGCCAGCCTGATCCTCTGTGCCTCGCCGCCGGAGAGAGAGCCGCTTTCACGGTCGAGTGTGAGGTATGAAAGCCCGACGTCGCGGAGGAAGCCCAGGCGGCTGGCGATCTCGCGGATGATCTCGTGGGCGATGTGTGCCTCTTCGGTGTTCAATTGATCCGTGAGCGAGGTGATGAATTCGAGGGCATTCTCGACGGGGAGGGAGTTGAACGTGTCAATGCTGACTGCGGGTTTGTTTCCGATTGTGACTGCGAGGCTTTCCGGCCGGAGCCTTTTGCCTTTGCAGGAGGGGCATGTGGTCGGGCGCATGAGATTTTTAAGTCTTTCTCTGACCGACTCGCTCTCCGTCTCTGCGAACCTGCGCTCGAGATTCGGCATGATCCCCTCGAAAGGCTTCTCCACCCTGTGCATTTTCCCGCGCATCCAGAAGTCGAACTTTATGGGATCCTCGCCGCTCCCGTGGAGAAGCACATTGCGGATATGTTCCGGTATATCCTCGAAAGGGCGGGTCAGCAGATCATCCATCTTGAAATGCTCGGCAATGCTCTTCAGCAAATGATTGTAGTAGATGATGAGTCGTCTGGGGCCTCTGCGCCAGGCAGGGATGGCACCAGTTTTGATTGAAAGGGATTTGTTGGGGATGAGCAAAGTCTCGGAGAAGACCATCCTCGAGCCTATCCCGTGGCATTCCGGGCAGGCACCGTAGGGGCTGTTGAACGAAAAGTTCCTGGGCTTCAGCTCGGCGAAGCTGATGTTGCAGTCTGTGCAGGCGAGATGCTCGCTTATCTTCTCCTCTGTCCAGCCTCGTGACTGTTCCGGGTCACCTGAGCCATCGGAGTTCCCTGTCAGCACGGTGATGTTGCCGTTGCCGCAGTGCAGTGCCATCTCGATGGAGTCGTTCAGCCTCGACAGCTCGTTTTCCCCGGTGATGAGCCTGTCGACCACGGCCTCGACGGTATGCTTCTTTTTCTTGTCGAGCTTCGGCGGCGCGTCGTCCAGATCGAGGATCACGCCGTCGATCCTTGCCCTCACGAAGCCGCAGTCCTTGATCTTGTCGAGGATGTCGCGGTGTTCGCCTTTTTTCCCGACTACGTATGGGGCGAGTATAATCATCTTTCTTCCTGGCGGGAGCGAACGGATCCTGCGGCAGATAGCCTCTGCCGACTGACCTGCCACAGATTTGCCGCATTTCGGGCAGTGCGGGTGGCCGACATGCGCGAAGAGGAGACGCAGGTAGTCGTATATCTCGGTGCTGGTGGCGACTGTCGAGCGTGGGTTTGTGCCGGCTGTGCGCTGCTCGATGGCAATCGCCGGTGAAAGCCCCTCGATGTGCTCGACATCAGGCTTCTGCATGCGGTCGAGAAACTGGCGGGCATATGAAGACAGGCTTTCCACGTACCGGCGTTGGCCCTCGGCGTAGAGCGTGTCGAAGGCAAGAGAGGATTTCCCCGAACCGCTGGGCCCCGTGATGACAACTAGCTTGTCACGGGGAATCTCGACATCAATGCCCTTGAGGTTGTGCTGTCTGGCACCTTTTATTTTAATATGGCTGGGCATGAC
>JAFGFR010000322.1 GCA_016930955.1 Victivallales bacterium
CCCGAGCACTCGCCGAAGGGCAATCCGCCGTCAGAATAGAGAAGGTCCGGACGATACAGATCAATGATCTCGTTCATCACGGAAAGCCAGTACCGGTGAAAGTCCTTGTCCGCAGTGTACCACGGCCTCGGGCAATGGGACTTGTCGCCGGCATGCTCGGAATTGTCGAGATAAAAATCCCGGTGCCCAGGGTCGCTGCCGTCGTAGGGAATGTCCTTGTAGGGGCCATACGTGTCGCACCACTTGTTGGTCTTCCACCACGAAAAGGTGGCGCCGAGATGCTCGGTCAGGCCGAAGGGGAGCCCCTCCTTGTCAGCCGCTTGCTTCCACATCTTGCATATGTCCTTCCCGGGGCCGACCTGCAGCGAGTTGAACCGGTTAAGCTTTGACGCGTAGTTGAAAAAATGGTCATGGTGCATCGCCTGCCCGACAAAGTACTTGGCGCCGGCTTTCCGGTAAAGGCTCATCAAACCAATGGGGTCGAATCTCTCAGCCTTCCACAAAGAACAGATGTCCTTGTAGCCAAACTTCGATGGATGCCCATAGTGACGGACATGGTACAGATACTGAGGATGCCCCTCGATATACATGTTTCTCGCATACCAGTCCCCGCACATAGGCACGCTCTGCGGCCCCCAGTGGCTCCATATCCCGAATTTTGCGTCCCGGAACCATTTGGGGCACTCGTACTGCAGCAGGGATTCAAAAGTTGGTTTGAAGATGCCGCCGCCCCTCGAGGGGGATTTCACAGCCGAAACTCTTTTGCTCATAGTTTTGCCTTTGATTCAAGCTGGTGTTATCACTCCGGCCTCATCCCAGAGGTCGTGCCACGTCTGGCCTTCCTTCCACAAAAAGACCTGACCCTTTATCAGCCGATTGTTCCTGTCTATGGCCGCAATCCGTCTCATGTCGTCGTCGCTCAGAGGGTCTGATGCCGCCGCCGTTATGTTCGACAGATATTCGTTCCTGTGGACGGAGAACGGGATGGGAGTCTGTCCGCGCTGGACGGCCCACTTCACGCATACAACTGCCGGATGCACGTTGAGCCTCGCCGCAATACCCCTTATCACGGGATCCTCGATGTCAACGGTATCCTCGGGTGTCTTGTCGCGGTCGGGCCTCGTGGGAGAGCCTATCGGGCAGAACCCTATCGGCGCAATCCCGTTGCCGACAACAAAATCGAAAAACTCCTTCTGCTGGAAGTGCGGGTGAAGCTCCATCTCGTTGCAGGCAGGCTTGATCTTGGCATCACGCAGAAGAAGCTCGAGTTTGGGGATCGTCATGTTCGAGCTGCCTATATGCCTCACCAGCCCCTTGTCGACGAGCTTCTCCATCTCGCGCCAGGTCTTCATGTAGTCCTCGTGTATGTACGGCTTGGCATCGGGACTCCGCGAGTCCACATCGCATCCCTTCGCATGGAAATTAGGGAAGGGCCAGTGCACCAGGTAAAGGTCCAGGTAGTCGAGCTGAAGGTCGGCAAGGGATTGCTTGCAGGCCGGCATGACATCCTCCGGCTTGTGCTTGTCGTTCCAGAGCTTGGATGTTATCCACAGCTCCTCGCGCCTCACCGGCCCGCTGGACAT
Organism: Victivallales bacterium; assembly: GCA_016930955.1. Classification (GTDB taxonomy): domain Bacteria; phylum Verrucomicrobiota; class Lentisphaeria; order Victivallales; family JAADHT01; genus JAFGFR01. Next base: position 1,584 of record JAFGFR010000322.1, read on the forward strand.
AACCTCCTTCAGCGAGCACCCTATGTGCTTCTCGTTGCCATACACGGACGCACAGTCTATGTGCCTGTATCCCACGGATATCGCACCCTTCACCGCCTCTGCTATTTCCTCGTCCTTGAACCGGTCCGAGCCGAAAGTCCCGAGACCTATCCCGGGCATTCTCGATCCAGTGTGCAGAACCCTTTGCGGGACCCTTTCCGGGTCAACCCCGTCCGCCGCAATCATGAATCCACTCATATCTGCTCCTTAAAAAAATTATCCCGACTAACCTGAATCAGGTGTTTCCACTTGACCTACTTGATCTCCTCGTCAAAGACGACTGCGACCTTGCCGCACTTGCCGCTCGCCATAAGAGAGTACGCATCCCCAGCCTTCTCAAGGGGAAATCGGTGCGTCACAAGCTTCTCTGGACGTATCCCCCAACGGACTATGCGCTCGACAAGCTCCTCCATCTTCCATATCGAGGTCACCCAGGACCCATATAATGTCTTCTGGTCATGGATCATGTCCTCCGACGGCTTGAAGGACACCGTGCCGCCCTCTCCAATAAAGACAATCTTCCCCCACTTGCGCGTGGCCTGTATGGCCACCTCGCGCGCCTTGGCGTTGGCAGAGCAGTCTATCGCGCGCTCGACTCCCATACCCCCGGTCAGCGCCTTTATCTCCTTCACATTGTCCGGGCCGGCCTTCAGAACAATATCGCAAAGCTTGAGCTTCCTCGCTATCTTCATCCTTTCCTCGATAACGTCAGTGCCTATGATCATCGTCGCCCCCATCGCCTTGCAAAGCATGGCAGTCGCAAGCCCGACAGGGCCGAGACCGGTAACAAGCACGATGTCGTTGCCGCTGATGCCGACCTTCTCCAGCCCCTCGTAGACAGTCCCGAAGCCGCAGGCGACCTGCGCGCCGTCCGTGTAGGAAAGCACATCTGGAAGCAGCACGAGATCCTTCTCCTCCGCAAGTATGTACGGAGCCATGCCACCGTTCCTCTGCCAACCATAGGCCCTGCGGTATTTCTCGCTCGTGCAGGATATCATATACCCCCGGCGGCAGTCATTGCAGACTCCGCAACCCGAGATATGGTATAAGACCACCCTGTCGCCCTTCTTGAAGCGCCTGCATCCGGGCCCGGCCTTCTCTATCTGCCCACAGGGCTCGTGCCCGGCTATCATCCCGGGGATGTAGCCCTCCGCGCCCTTGCCAAGATGCTCGTGGTAGATGCAGCGGATGTCCGAGCCGCAGATGGTCGAGGACTTCGTCCTGACAAGCACCTCACCATGCCCCGGCTCGGGGATCGCGAACTGCCTGAACTCGACCGTGCTGTTCCCGGGCAATGTCGCCCCCTTCATAACATTTGACTTTCCCATCTCATCCTCCTTTAAAAAATTTCTCTGTAAATTTTACCATTGATATACTTGACAACCGGCAACCCGGATGTTCAAGTACAAATATAATGCCAAAACTTGTCGCATGAATGCCAATTATTGACTTTAGATGACAGAAGAGACAAAAACAGCCTTTTTTGAGCCGTCGTATTTCTCCTCCCAGGTCGAGGAGGCCACGAGGTTCTACCGAAGCCCCATCGCAAGAAAAGGGGCGGCGATATATGTTGTCGCCGGCGGGCGCGAGGAATGCGCGCCGGGTTACGAGATCAGCCGAAGGACGTTCCCGTTCTACAGCATTGAATTCGTCGCCAGCGGAAAGGGAAGGCTGGAACTCGCCAACGAGAAGTTCAGTCTTTCCCCCGGCACCATATTCTCGTACGGGCCGGGGATCGAGCACAGAATAACAACCTTCGAGAGCTCCCCGCTGCAGAAGCATTTCGTGAACTTTGCCGGAAGGGCGGCAAAAAAGACCCTCCTCGCAACCCGGATTCTCGGTAAGGTACTCTTCTCCTCGGAGCCAAACCAGATACTCGATAGCTTCAACGAGATAACCAGATATGGATTGTCACAGTCCTCATGCTCGGAGGAGATACTCTCTGGCCTCGTCAAGCTCCTGACACTCAAAATAGCCGACACGGCCATAAGAACCCGGGATATCCACAGCGCCTCATTCGGGACATATCAGAGGTGCATCAGGATAATTGCCGAAAGGCATTCATCGTTGCTGACAATGTCAGAAATGGCATCGCGATGCAACGTGGACCCGGCTTATTTGTGCAGGCTCTTCAGGCGTTTCGGCAACCAAAGCCCCTACCAGCACCTTTTAAAGGCGAAGATGAACAGGGCGGCGGAGCTGCTTCTCAGCCCCGGGGCGATGGTCAAAGAGGTGGCCACCGGGCTGGGCTTCGACGACCAGTTCCATTTCTCCCGGAGCTTCAAAAGATGCTTCGGCGTGCCCCCGACAGAGTTTGTCAGACTTCACCAAAGTCATCGGAAAGCCAGTTCCGCAGACAAATCAAGATAGGTCTTAACTGCCTGCGGGGGGACGTTGAAGGGGATGTGGTTCCCGATGCACATCATGTACCCCGCGGACATCCTGCCTGTCTCGACCATGTCCTCGACCATTCTGCGAATCTCGCAAGGGTTGTTCCGGTACATGACTCGGTTGTCACCCTCGCCGGCGATAAAACAGTTCTCGTACTTCCTCGCGATAGCCTTGTAGTCCGTGAAAGGCTCGGAGATAATGCCCCGAGCACCACAGGCCATCACATCGTCAACAAAGGCATCCACGCAGCCGTCAACCATGAAGATGACCTCCTTCCCGGCACTCTTTAGCATGTCCCAGTACTCCTCGTAACGCGGGAAGATGAATTTTTTCATCCATTCCGGCGAGACCACCGGACCGTTGCTGAGGACAATGTCGTCGTGGCATATCACAAAATTCACCGGAAGTCTGGCGAATGCCCTGAAAACCCTGCGGTTGATCTCCGCAAACTCCTCCATTATTCGCTCGAATTCAGGCTCGAGGCACATCAGCATGAAGTTCTGGTACCCGAAGACGAGCATCGGCCACATGAACATGGTATTGTAGAAGCCCGCTGAGGCCGAGGACCCTTGGGGCGCCTTGTCGCCCCATTCCGCCGGGTACAACTTCCGGTAGCTGTTGAAAATCACCTCCTCGGAACTGTAATCCCTGTCCTCGACGACATGCCAACCCGTGAAATCTCCCTGCTCCAAAGGGCTGAACTTCAGCATGTCGGATATGTCGGAGAACCTCGAGGAAGCCTCGTCCTGCTGCCAGTGGTCCCTGTTGGAGTCCCCCCAGCGACCGTGCCCTTTGTCTTCCTGCTCCTCGGGACGAAGTTTCGGCGCGTCGGTCTTCGGGACAGGAAGGTTGAGCTGCGGGTAAAGCTCCTTGAGCCGCTCACGGCACAGCCTCGGGTGGGCGTAGTAGTCAATACCAGAAAGATAAGTCTCCGCATCAGGGCACGACCAGTGTTCCCAATGCACTATCTTTCGCGGCCCATTGCCCATAAAAGTCATGTATCTCTCGTTCTCCATGCCTGTCTCCTTATTTTCGACATCAAGAGCCAATTTCAAAACTCCACGCCCATAAAGAATAACACCGGCAAGATTTTTTGGAATGCATTGTTTTTTTTATTTGATGCACTATCTTTGGCTACTTATGGAGTATAGCGCGTTATTATCCGGCCTCAGGACTGAGCTTGTAACGGGTAACCTTACCCTTTGCGGCTCGGAATGGGGGAATCACGGCAGGCACAACTTCAGCGATCCGTTCTCTAGGCTTTACTGGGTGCGCAGAGGCAAGGGGGCCGTGATATATCCCGACAAGGAGTTCACGTTGGAGCCCGGGAAGCTGTATGTCTTCCCGGCGTTTCTCGCTGCCAGATATCTGTGCGTCGGCGAGATGGAGCTTTACTGGATACACTTCAAGGCGGAGCTTTTCGGCAGCATCGAGCTCTTCAGCTTCCTCGGACTGGAGCAGGTCTCGGCATTGGAGAAGTGGGACAAGCCGGAAGTGGTGTTCCGGAAGTTCTTCAATGTTCTGCAGAGCAACGATGTCCGTGCGCATCTCGAGGCCGACGGACTTCTCAGGCAATGGCTGGGGCGTTTCAAGCCGCACGAGCCATTGGACTCCAAGGATATCATGGTTGGAGTCTCGCGGATGAGGCCGGCTCTTTCCTACATAGACCATAATCTGCACCGGAAGATAAGCTTGAAAGAACTCGCTCAGACGGTCGGGCTGCAGCATGCATATTTCTGCGATGTGTTCTCGCGTACGCTCGGCAGAACTCCGCTGGACTTCGTCAACAGAAGAAGGATCGAGCAGGCACAGTTCCTCGTCGGAAAAGGCAATACCCCGTTGAAAGAGGTGGCCGACAAGCTGGGCTTCTCAGATGTATATTACTTCTCAAGGGTATTCAAGAAGGTCGTAGGCATTTCCCCTGACCACTACAGAAGACAGGTCAGGTCTAGAGCATAGGCGGAGGGGGGAGGGGGGAGGACAGAGGACGGATGACGGATGACGGATGACGGAGGGCGGATGACGGAGGATTAGGGGAAGTGCTGAAGTGCTCGATCTCTGAAGTTCTGGAGTGTTCCGCTTTACACTGCCATCCGTCTTCCGTCGTCAGTCATCTGTCCTCCGGTCTTGGTCCCAACAGATGCTATGGCACCCCGGTTTTCAAGCTCACCCCGGAGCCTCTCTACAGCGAGCTCCTTGGACTTGGCTTCCACGTCCAGCGTGAAATCGTGCCCCCTGGCGAGCCAGCATTCCGGGAAGTCGGCGGTGTCAATAAAATCAGCATGCGGCTCCGGCCTGCCGTCCGACCAGCCGGATTTAGGGCTGGATATATGAAAATAAGTCTCCTTCCCCACAGCCTTCCATGTTTCTGAGGCAAGGTCGCTTGCCTCCTCGGCAGACATGACGTCAGGGTTGCAGCGATGATGGTGGATGTCGTAGACCATCGGTATGCCGCATTCGGCACATACCCTATCGAGGTCGGCGGGTGTGTATGTCTTGTCGTCGTTCTCGACGGAAAGTCGCCCCCTCAGGGCGGACGGCAGCTTGCGGCAGACCTTCACAAACCTTTTTATCGCCTTGGCCTTTTCCCCGTAGGCCCCTCCGACATGTATGTTTATCACATCAGCGCCGATCAAATCTGCGAGAAAGTGCTGGTACTCCAGCTCGCGGACTGAACTTGCAACAACACTCTCCCTGGGAGAGTTGATCACCACAAACTGATCGGGATGAAAACTCAGACGCAAGTCGTTCGACGACGCAAAGTCCCTCACCGAGGCAAGGATCTCCAGTATCTCGCAGGCATCGGGAAGGTCGCCAATGCTGTAGCCCACATCAGGATGCGTGAACAACGGGAACAGCGGGCTCATCACACGGAACGCCCCGATGCCCCTGACAAGGCAGATGCCCAAAGAATCCAGAAGACTGCGCGAATTGTACAGGCACAACTCGGAAAGTCTAGCTGCCCTTTCGCGCTTCCCGAGTTTTCCGATCACCCTCGCGGTGGCATGCCTGTACCTCACCGGCTCAGACACAAATAGACAACAAAGCCCAAGCCTGATCATTATGGCTTCCTCCTACAAATTGACCCGGTGATACCCGCCAAACATCCATTCGGTCACCTTCGTTCCGATTTCGTTTCCCGTCATCCTCTGCGCGAGTCATTTCCTGCGTATCCGAACGCTTGAGCTCAGGAGCGATTTATCGTCCGCTGAAGCGATTTGTTAAAATTCTAGAGCCAATTTCAAAACTCATTATTTCTGAGCCAATCGGTCACGCGGGCTTCATCCTCCCCGGTCCAGCCGGTAAAGGCATTGTTCATAATATCGCCATAGTCTGAGGAAGGATTACCCTTCAGGTCGTAAGAGTCATCATAGTATAAGCCGCGCTTGGCCTGGCGCTGGAACTAAGCGAAATTATGTCTCCGCCAGTCGTGCCACAGGTCAAGCGTCGCTTTGCGATCGACTTCTCCATCAATAATCGCAAGCAACTCCGCCGCCGTCTCGGGTTCTAGATCAATGAGATTATTCAATTCCCCGGGGTCATTGCGCAGGTCAAAAAGGCATGACGAATAGCCCTCATGTACAATCAGCTTGTAGTCTCCCTTGCGAAGCATCCACGACATTGTGTTGGATGTCACTCCAGAATAGCTGGCAAGCGCCCAGCCCCGACTTTGCCTTGTCTCTCCACAGGCCAGCGGCAATAGTGATTCCCCGTCAAAGCTCTTGCGCCTCTCGATTCCCGCCAGATCGCAGATGGTAGGTGCGATGTCAATCAGCGATACCGGGGTCTCGATGCACTGTTGCGGCCTGATCCCCGGGCCCTTCATGATGAGAGGCACCCGTGCTGATCCCTCAAACAAACTCATTTTGTAGTACTGCTGGTGGTGATCAAGAGCCAGCTCGCCATGGTCACTCGATACAATGACAACCGTCTCGTCTGTCAGGCCGGATTCCTGTAGCGCCGACATGATGTCCCCGACAATCGCATCCGCTTCAGCGCACATTGCAAAGTAGATTCGGCGGATTTGCCTGACCGTCGCCTCGTCAAGTCCCTGTCGCCACGCCTTGGATCTTTTCTGGTACTCATCGACTGGATGTCTGCTCTCGTCCATGCGGGGAGCATCGACCAGTGCTTCGGGAATTTGGTCCAACCAGAATTGATTCGTGCGGAAGGCGGGGTGAACGAGGCCGGGGTTGAGAGTGATAAAGAAGGGTTGATCACCGGCCTTGCGCGAACGGATGAATTCAATCGCCCGGGCGCAAGTCTCCCAATCACCCCGGTGAAACTCCCGCTCGTCTCCAGGGGCCACACTGAATTCCTGGGCAGGATCCGCGTTCATGACCGGGTGGCGTGCAGTGTTCAAAGGCTCAATAAAATCTGCCACGCGGTTCATCACAGAATGCCCCCCCGTAAGGTGATCCATGTATTTCCCAAGCAAAAGCACATCGTAAGTTTCGCACAAGCCGCGATGATAGGTCCACATGCCCTGTTCCAGACCCTTGAAGTTGCCCCAACTCTCACATTTGTGGGTGTAGGCCCCGGCGAGCATGTTCGCACGGGATGGGCAGCAGATAGGGTTTGTGCAATAGGCATTCCGGAAGAGTGTTCCTTCTGTTGCCAACCTGTCGATATTCGGTGTCGCCTTGGCCATGGCCGGGTGAATCTTCTGGCACCCGAGCATGCGGCCATCCCAACTCTCAGCATGAAACTGTACAATGTTGCGTTGTGCCATACCTCTCTCCTGATGATAGAGCCAGTTTCAAAACTCCGCGTGAACCGCGTCGGGAGCGCAGGGGCGGCAGATGGTGCGGCGAAATGGCTGGTGCATACCCGAAGCTGTCTGTGCCTGCCATTTCGCCGTGGCACATGCCGCACCTCCGTCCCAACCCTTTGGGCGGCAAGCTATGTTTTGCGCGAATGCCACGCCGGATCAATCGGGACAGACCATACAGGTATGCCCGCTCCCGCATCGGCGTGGCCTAGCA
>JAFGFR010000323.1 GCA_016930955.1 Victivallales bacterium
TGCAGGGCTATATGCGTGAAATGAGCAATTCGCAGATCCCGGACTTTTCACCGGGCTAGATTCACTAGCATTATCTGGGCGCTCACGCTCGATCAGAGTGAAGCCTTTGCGCCTCCGGCGCGCCGGCTTCACCCCACCGACCAAACCGTGCACACAGTCCGCTCTCTCACCAAATCTTGATTTTTCGTGACACATCCGCTAGCTCCAATATCATATTCTTATTTTCAAGGCGAAGGCATGTCTGCCACATCACAGATTCATACATCTGTCACTTGGCCTTTGTTATTTTAAGGAATTCCCCGTCTCCTGGCGCAAGCTCCAGAGTCAATTTATTCGGGGATTTCGTTTTTTCCCAGATAACCGAACCCCACTTATACTCATCCCTGTCGTAAACAACGACTTTATCCATCACTTCCCACGAGAGGGAAAGGGAAACCTGTATTTGTCTCTTAATGTCTCTATTGACAACAAGTAGATAGTCATTGCCATGGTCGTCCACAAATACGCCAACAGTCACCAAACCATCTTTCACATCGGTGATGACTGCATCAACTGCAGGGAAAAAACAAATTCCATTATCATGCTCTTCCCTCCAAAAATATGTCGGCCTTTTTTCGTAGACAGCCATTGATTTGAGTTGTTTGATGACACTGCCGATGCTGAACACCTCGGCATTGATTTTTTTCAACCAGTGATATATCTCAGTCGGCTTCCAGTCATATCCGATCGCCGAAGGTCTGCAATAGCCTTTGTTCGGGGAGCCATCCGCCAAGTATGTCGGGAAATACTTATACCAGGCGATGCCATCTGCATTGTAGGCAAGCGCGGAATAGGCCTGCCACCGCAGTTTCCCCTCGGTAATATTCCCGTAGTCCCTGTGATATTTATCCCCATTAACATCGTATTTGATGTCATGCCCAGAAGACAAGATTGTCGGGATGAACAGTTTATCGTGTTTCAACGCCGCTTTCCGGAAACGTGCCATGTCATATAGGAAACTTGTTTTATCAAATCCCACATGACCCGGATCTTCCGCACCGAGGTTGTTTTCACTTTTCCCATTCACGGTGATGAAGCTGTCCCCGTCAAAAAAAATCGGGTAATGGTCGAAGCCGACCATATCACATTGCAATACCTCCTTGATATATAGTTCCGGATCACTCCCGGGATGAAGGTTCACATATATCCTACAGCCAGGATCAACACTCCTCATTATGCTGTGATACCAGGCAATTCTGCTATAATTTATCGTTCCAGGCTCATCTACCAGGTGATACCCCCACAAGGCTGGACTTTTATGATCGACACCTTCAATCGCCTTAATCATCAGCCGCAGGTATTTGGGTGACACTGGCCTGTCATGCGGAGGCCACCACAAGCACCGAAGTTCTTCCGTCTGCAAAGCTCCGGAAAGGGACTTCAATCCAAACTTCTCCGCCTGCTCCAAAGGGCCGCCCATCACAAGATTGAAATTACAATCCTTGATAAGCTCAAACTGCTCGTCCGATATCGCCTTGTTGTAATGCTCAGGGGTATTGTTCAAATACGTTAAAGACCAAAAGAGTATCGGGAAAACATCAGCCTTATGTGCTATCGGCTTCCCATCGCCCATAACATTTGTGAGCAAAAAGCAACACACCATCCACAACAATGCGCAGACATGGAATTTTCCACTTGTTCTAAAGCTCATTTTGCATCCTTCCTTTTTTGAATCGATGACGTTGTCCAAGGGGTTGCCTCATTCTTGTATTCAACGGCTTTTATACAGCCGCCCCGACTTCAGTTTCGACCCCTTCTAAGACCTTAGTATCGTACATCCGCAGTATAATGCCATTCTGGAAGTTTTTCAAAGGATATATTGCCATTTCTCTCCTCTCCGATTAAATTAAGTAAGGGCCGGTTTCAGAACTCCGCATGAACCGCGTTGGGAGCGCAGGCGCAACAGACGATGCTGCGAAATGCCTGGCGCATGCCTTAAAGCCACCCTGTGGCCTTGGCGAGGAGGCCGACGTAGTAAATGAAGTTCGGCCACGAGACATCTGATGGCACACCGTGGTCGCAGGATGGTATATATCCGCCGTCACGGATGACCGGCATTATCCGTTCGATTTCTTTCTCGATCTGGCTGCCGCCCTTGGCGATCTCGCGTTTGTCCACGCCTCCGCGGTATGCCATCTCATGCCCAAACTTATTCCTGAATTCGTTGATGTCGTTTCCTGCGGCAACCTCGAGGGGGTCGCAGGCGTTCATGCCTGCCTCGATCCACAGTGGTATCAGCTCTCCGACGAATCCGTCGGAGTCGCAGGCATACAGCGGCACGCCTGCCTTTCTGACGATCTCGCCCCAGCGACGCCATACAGGCAGCAGGAAGCGCCTGACCATCTCAGGCGAGAGCATCGAGAATCCCTTGTAGGCCATGTCCTCGGAGATATGGAACTCGTCGGGGACGACGAACCCTAGCGTCTTATCAAGCAGCGCGGCAATGTATTCACACCAGAACTCTAGCATCTCCTCGACCAGCGCGGGGTTGTCGTAGAACATCATCGAGAGCCCCTCGAAACCGCACCACTCTCGAAGTTGCCAGTACGGGCCTGAGACGTGCATGGTCACCGGCCAGTCGCGTCCTGCCAGTGTTTTGCCGAGCTGCTCCGCGTCCTTGGGGAATCTCGCGGCATCCCCGGCCTCGTAGCGACGGCGCATATCCCTCCAGTCCTTCTGAGACTCCACCGGGCATTTTATCCAGCGGCGAGTGACAAAATCAATGGCATTGCGCAA
>JAFGFR010000031.1 GCA_016930955.1 Victivallales bacterium
GTCATGAGCGGCCTGCCGGGCTTGGCCCCTAGCCACTGCGGGACATTCCCAGCGGACTCCGGTGAGACGGAGGAGGGCAGGACCAACATCGAGCCGCCGTCCGAGACGAAGGCCTTCAATGCCGAAACAGACTGCTCGTCCAATGCCGGGATGGACTGCCATGCCAGTGCGATGAACAAGGGTTTGTCGTCCTGCATGGCGGTTTTGATTGACTCGGGGGGGCAGAACACGTTGACCATCCCTGACAGTGCCCCGTCCGGGGCGGGGGCAATGGCCAGCGGCAGGACGCCGAAATCCTTCACGTCGCCGCAAAGCAGCACCTTCCTGACGCCGGAGCAGTTGAACGCGATGAATGCCTTGTTGTCTCCGGCGAACGAGTCCCCTTCGATCTGCGCGGCGGCCCAGTGAAGCCCGTTGAGCTTTGGGACAATATTATGATGAACCACCGACTCGGCCCCCGCCTGAAGAGTGATGGTCTCGGATCTCGCCGACCCGGAGCTGTCGCGGATGTCAAGCTGAAACTGCGCATCATGCAAACTGTTGTTGAACAAGGTGATCTCGAGCACAGACGCCCGGTTGACGATGAAGCGCGGCTCGAGGAAACACATTGACGCGATTGCCGCATTTCCCCTTTCCGGGGCCTTCACCGGCATCCTGTGGACCGTCAGGTGGAAATTGGTCGAGAGGCTGTCCAGGGCGATTGGCGCCGAGGCCTGCCACTCATGCTGCTGCATGTCCGAGAGCACGTGTATCTCGAATCTGTCGGCGTGTGTTTTCTCGAGGGTTGCGAGAGCCTTGTTCAATGCTGCCGGGATATTGCCTTGCGCCTCGGTCAAGGCGAGGTTGTCCAGCGATGCCTTGAGAAGGTTCTTGTCGTCTGTGCATCCTGCCGGGAGGGAAGCTGCGGGGTCTTCCACTGTCAGAATCAACGCCGCGCGGTCGCCGCCGCCCATCGCGGCGACGATCTTCCCTGCCGTCTCGATGGCAAGCTCGAAATTCGAGCGTCCGCCGGAAATGGCCTCCATCCCCATCGAGGAGGAATTGTCTATGACGATCGCCATCGAGTGCCTCGTGCCCTCGCTTTTTGTCCCGGTGGCGACAATGCCGGACAAGGCCAGAAGCAGAAGCGCGATGAACAGCATCCTCGCCAGGAGAAGAAGATACTCGCGGATTCTCCGTTTTGCGCTGAAACGCCTGTCTATCATCAGGAAGAACATGAATGATGGGAACTTCACCGGCTTCCTGCGTAGCCTGTAGTAGAGATGGAATACCAAGGGCAGCAGGGCGACAGGCAGCAGCCAGATGAAGAGCGGGTTTGTGATTGCCAGACTCATGCCCTGAGTGTCCTTTTGTGAATTGCCTCGACGGCTGGGACGGAGGTGCTGTTCAAGGAGTAGTCCACGGAAAGTGATGCGCATCCTGACCGGATGGTCTGTATGTAGTGCTCAACCGAGGCGCTGTAGGCATCGCGGATCTCGTCGGCGTTGACCAGCATCCTTTTCCCGGTCTCGAGCTCCTGCAGCTCGTTTATCCCAAGCATCTTGAGCATCAGCTCGCAGGGGTCGAGCACATGCATGAGCATGATCTCGTGCCCGAGGAAATGGAGGTGGTTTATGCCGTTGAGTATCTTCTCCGGCGCCTCGAGCAGGTCGGATATGACTATGACAAAGCTTTTCGGGCTAATGATCTCGGCCGCGTCGTGCATCACGGCGCCGATATCGCTGCGCCCTACGTCGCGGATACCCTCGAGCGCCTTGAGATGCGGGTGCAGCGTCGGCAGGGAATGGGCCGGGGGAAGCAAGGTGACTATCTTCTCGTCGAATACCACCAATCCCGCCGAATCCTGCTGGTTGACAAGCACATACATCATCCCTGCGGCAAGCGACCGCGCGTATTCCCCCTTGGAGGACGGTGCCTCGCCCTTGAATCCCATGCTCTCGGAAGAGTCGAGCAACACATACCCCCTGATGGATGTCTCCTCCTCGTATCTGCGGATCACGTACTTGTCGCTGCGGGCGTACACGGCCCAGTCAATCAGGTCCGCCGGGTCGCCCGGGCTGTACTCGCGGTAGTCCGCGAACTCCACCGAGGCCCCGTAGGCCGTTGACCTGTGCGCGCCGACCGTGTCGCCCTTCAAAGGCTTCCGGGGCTGAAGACGCAAAGACCTCAAGGCCTCGGCAAACTCCGCACGCAAATATTTGTACCCCGAATCACCTGACATTTCATATCCAAATAAGAAACTCGCCGCAAAAAAAAACGCACATGAGAACACACAAAACAATACCCCTTCATGCGGATTTCGCAAACCAAATCCCTTGCGTGCCCCTTTGGCACACGCAAGGGGCACCACACGCCGGGTGTATGGGCACGGCACGCCGTGCCCCAACATGGCAATTATTGCAAAAAATACCCCGTCAATCTAAAAGCCCCGGGTTTTGGGCTTGACATCATCTCCGGCAGTGTGTATGGTAGATACACACATTGGAGGCATATGATGAGGACGAATGTTGTTATAGACGACAAATTGATGACTCGAGCGTTGCGCATGAGCGGTTGCCGCACGAAGCGTTCGGCGATTGAATCGGGGCTGCGTCTGCTGGTCCAGGTAAACAGCCAGAGGAAGCTACGCGGTTTGAAGGGTAAAATCCAATGGGATGGAGACCTTGAAGCGATGAGAAGGGACTGAGATGGTAATCGTTGACACATCCGGGTGGATCGAGTACCTTGGAGGAGGAGTGCCCCGTATCGTGGAGAAGATTGACCTTTGCCTGGATTTGGATCTTGTGGCGATCGGGGATTTGATTTATTGCGAGGTGATGCAAGGCATTCGCTCGCCGCGTGAGAGGCAAGAGGTTTCCGAGCTTCTCCTCTCACTTCCGCAGTTCGACATGGTCGGCTTCGGCGTGGCGGAGAAATCGGCGTCCAACTACCGGCTTCTGAGGTCCAGGGGCGTGACCGTAAGAAAGACGATTGATGTCCTCATCGGCACCTTCTGTGCAGAACACGGGCTTCAACTCATCCACTTTGACTCAGATTTCGACCTGATGGCCAAACATATTGGACTCGACATAATCTAAGGCACGGCACATCGGGTGTATGGGCACGGCGTGCCGTGCCCCCACAATGGAACGATTCGGGAGACCAGGACTCCGACACCTGCTTGCCGTCCGCCTAGCTGTGTTTCGCAGGGGGCTAAGGGAAAAGCTATTCTGTCTTCTCCACCAACTCGTGGTGCATTGCTATCTGTGCCTTCTTGAAATTCTCGCGCGATATGACAAACTGCATGTTGACCTGCCGCATGCACTGGTCAAGGGCCAGAATGTTTATCCCCTCGTCGGACAATGCCTTCGCAGCCTTGTAGAGAAACCCTGGAATCTTCATGTTGTTCCCTATCGCCGAGACAATTGCCACCTTCTCGATTCGGACTTGCGCTCCAGGGAAAACACGCCTGATCTCCTTTATGCAATTGTTCACGCCTTTCGACTTCTCTGACACGTAGTGCGTTATCGTATTAGCGTTCGTGTTCTTCGCGATGTAGCTTATCTTGTGTCTTGCAAGGCATTGCAGAAGATCTAGGTCGTATCCGTGCTGCCCGACCATGTCGGAGTCGAAAACCTCTATCGCCACGATGTCCTCACGGCCGCAGATCATGTCTATCTTGGGCTTGTCTGAAACGTAGTTTTTCGATATCAGCGTCCCTGGGTCATCTGGCTCGAAGGTGTTCTTCACCCTGATGGGTATCCCTTTAAGCTCCATCTTCTTCGATGCCTTCGAGTGGATAGCCTCCATCCCCATGTCCGCCAGCTGGTCGGCTATGTCGAAGTTGGTGAATCCTATTGTCTTGACATTGTCGACCCCAATAAGCTTCGGATCACCGGTGCTGAGATGGAACTCCTTGTGGATAACGCCCTCCGACGCGCCTGTGAGCACCGCGACCTTGCTGAAGGTTATCTCGCTGTAGCCCCTGTCGAAACTCGACATTATCCCCTCGTCGCATTTGACATATCCCGTGACTATCGGGAGCTGTGTGTGCAGGTCTATGCCTTTGAATGCCTGCTTGACCACCTTGTCGAACGGTTTCGATTCGGATTCCATCCAACCGGTAAGGTCAACAAATATTGCGTTTACGCCGTTGGCCTGGAGGATCAGCACGGAGTTGTAGGCACTGTGCGCCTCTCCGGCGGCGCTGAGGAACTCGCGGGTTGCGGGAAGATAATCGTCGGGTTTGAAATGCCCGAAGGAACGCAGGCGGATAATATCCGAAAGACAGGTTGACAATCCGTCTATCCTCTCGTTGACGAACGCATCGGCAGCCTTGACATCCAGACCTATCCCGGCAAAGCCGCGGTTGATCTTCAGCATGGCCTTCCTCACCACATCAAGTGACTCCTCCCATCCACGATCGTTTCTTGCGAACTTCGCAAACACCCCGGGCTTGGCGGTCTTTTTATCCTCAAGCAGCAGATTGGTGACACCACCATAGGCCGAAACCACAAATATCCTGCCGTACAAGTCATCCCCTCTCCTCCCGGCAATGATGATGTTCTTCATCACATCGCCGAAAAAGCTCATCGAGGTCCCACCGATCTTCTCTACTGTATGACTTCTTTTCACTGGCCTATATATCCTCAATTCTAAGTATTACCGGTTTGTCCTTCACGCATTCCAGATCGGACATCTCCTCGACAGATTTGCGCAAAGCTCCCTCGTTTGCAAGATGTGTCAGTATCAGCAGCGATGCGTACTTCGCCTCCCTGTCCTCGGATTCAGCCTGCAGAAAACTTGATATACTCACTTCATTTTTCCCGAGTATGCTTGATACGGCGGCCACAACACCGGGTCGGTCAACAACCTCAAGCCTCAGATAATAGCGCGACTTGATCTCGGAATGATCGAGCAGGCTTTTGAACTGCCTGCCTATTCTGAATGCTGGAACGCGCCTGTGCGAGCCGAACTGCAGGTTCAAAGCCGCGTCAATTATGTCTGCGGCGACAGCGCTGGCGGTCGCGTCTCTCCCGGCACCGCGGCCGTAGAAAAGCGTCTCGCCCACAGGATTGGCCTTGATCATCACCGCATTGAATACCCCTGAGACATCGGCAAGTATCCTGTTCCTTTGGAGGAGTGCGGGATGAACACGAAGCTCGATGTCGCCGTCTGACTGCTTTATTATCCCGAGCATCTTTATGCGGTAGCCCAGTTGCGATGCGAATCGTATGTCACACAGCTTCAAGTCTCGTATCCCCTCGGTCAGCACAGGCTTCATCCCGAACCACTCGCCATAAGCCAGAGATGCCAGGATCGAGGCCTTGTGCGCGGTGTCTATGCCGTCTATGTCGAAGGACGGGTCCGACTCGGCATAGCCCAGTTCCTGTGCCTCTTTCAATACCGCGTCAAACGGTGCGTTGTCGTCCTCCATCTTAGTGAGGATATAGTTGCAGGTGCCGTTGAGGATGCCGACGATCTTCTCTATCCTGTTGGCCACGAAGCCTTCACGCAGTGCCTTGATTATGGGGATGCCTCCTGCAACGCTGGCCTCGTAATAGATATTTGCATCGGATGCCTGTGCGGCGGCGAAAAGCTCCTCCCCGTGTTCGGCAAGCAGGGCCTTGTTGGCTGTCACGACAGGTTTACCCTTCGACAAAGCCTCGAGTATGAACTCCTTGGCCTTGGTGGTTCCGCCGACCAGCTCGACAACTATGTCGGAATTCTCGATAAGTCCCGAGACATCGGTGGTCAGCACCCCGTCGGGCAGCGCGATGCCGCGGTCACGGGAGATATCTATGTCTGCTATTTGGCATGTCTTCAGACGTATTCCCGTCCTGCCGCAGATCATATCCCCGTTCTCGAGTATGCACGACACCACTCCGGCACCCACAGTGCCGAAGCCTATCACCCCCACTTTGACTGTCTTCTCAAGTTCCAAGGCATCTCCAGATGATTCTGAAAGTCCGCAGATTTAACCGAATGTCCCGACACCCTGCCTCATTGCCGGAAAACCCGGAGGCAAAACATACATCGTGCACTCTGCAATAACAACCCGGAGTTTAAAAAATCTATTTGCCGGGACAGATAAGTTGTGGGGCCAGTTGGCTCTTCAAAGGACATTCGTCGGAGCACCCTCTCGGGCGACAGTCCTCCTTGCCAAGCCGGACAAACAGGGCGTGGAACTCATTGAACAACGCGACATCATGAGGCAGGTTGTCCATGAAAATGCCTCGCAGATCCTCGTAGTTTATATCCAGTGGAATCCCTGCATGCCGTGCCATTATCCTTCTCGTGTAGGCGTCGATCACGAAAGTCGGCATGTTAAATGCATAAAGCAAGATGCTGTCCGCAGTTTCGGGGCCCACTCCTTTGACCTTCAGCAGAGAAGCACGCCAGTGGTCCAGGTCCCCTAATCTATGGGACAGCATGCCATTCCTGGTATTCTTGGTCCACCATGCAACCACTTCGAGCATCCGGCATGTCTTCAGGCGGTAGTACCCGGAAGGCTTCAGCAGTTCATGAAGCTCTATAGTCGGTGTTTCTGCGAATTTCGCAGCATAATGCCCGTCCATGCCGGGAGTGTCCTTTCCCGTATGCACAAGCCCGGCAAGCTTGAGATTGAGTATCGCCCTCTCGACATTTGTCCAGCTCGTGTTCTGTGTCAGCACCGCCCCGACACAAATCTCCCAAGGGCTGTCCCCGGGCCACCACCCCTGACTCCCGTACCTCGAATATAGCCTGCCGTATATCTCCAGGAGAAGCTCACGCAAGATTTGATCACCTCCGTACAATGTCCTCGATGTCGAGGATGTACATTTGCCGGCCGTTTCCTGCATGCGGGGAGTCCACGACCACTTTTGTCGCGTCACGACTCAGGCGCGGGTGGAGATCACAGCGCCATTCACCGCGGTAGGATTCGGGGGAATCAAGCGATGCCAGGACTATCTTCCGTCGTGATGGGATATGATAGAGGCAGAGATCCTGCTTCGGGGGAGTGCCGAAGGGATATGTATCGGTGAGCAGCCACTCGTCGTTTGTGTTGGGCACGAAGGTTTGGTGGCCGTTGGGGTGTTCCCATACTGTTTCAACGGGTTCCCCCGACCCGTCATCCCGATACAGCCGATATGCTTCCTCTGCCCAGATGAGGACGTGCTCGGCATCGCGCCACGTCCAGTGGGAAGCCCCGTGGGCGGAGAGAAGCCTCAGGTCGCTTCCGTCAGGTGCGGCGGTGAATACGCGTGTAGGTTGTCCTGCACCTGACCAGCGATTGAACATCAAAAAACGCTCCCCAGTCGGGTTCATGGCGAGATGGTTTACATAGTGACTGTCATTTCGCGTCTGTTTGGGATAGGGAATTTTCACCAAATCTGCGAGGGAGACTATTTGCTTTGTTTCACCCGTGTCCATGTTTATTTGCCACACACCTGTTTCTGCGGGAGCTGTTTGTTCGGCATACGGATCCGGGATGCCCGCGTATGCATATCCCGGCCTGAACGACCAGATTCGGCTGAAGTCCTCGCCCAACGCGAAGCGACCGCAGGGACTGATTGTTCCCACAGCCCTGGGCAGTGTCCGCATATGACGCGTTTTAACATCCAGCACGCGACAGACAAACCTGCCGCCATCGCAATCGTTCCAGACCACCTCGCAATCAGAACCCGGGCGCCATTGAAGCATGCAACCCTGCTGCCAGCTCCATGCCCTTGATTCGCCAAGCGCGATCCATCTGTCGTTGTCCGCCAAATCAATCATGCCGATCTTGATCACATCTTCTCCCGTGTACAGACGATGCTCGAAATCGACTTGCATCGCCAGCGCGTAGCGATCAGACGGGTCAAACTGGAATTTGTCGTAGTACCCGAACCAGTGAAACCCGGGAGGGTTTGTGATCGGCCTCACGTCTAGCTTTTCAGACACACTCATTATCGTCTCCTATGAGTTTAACACTCCCGGTGCGCCTACACGGGGCAGGGGGGGGTAATTGGGTCAATTTTGGTCATAGATCAAATCGTCGCATGCTTCAAAGAAGGCCTTGATGTTCTCCGGCGGGACTTCTGGCTCGAGGATATGTGTTGGAGAAAGCGTAAGCCCGCCATTGCGGGCATCCAATGCCTGCGCCAGGTTCAGAACTGTCTTTTTCATTGTTTCTGGTGTGCCGAAGGGGAATGTCGTCTGGGTGCCTATACACCCGTCAAAGGCGAGATTTCCTCCCATACGCTTGCGCACCTGCACAGGATCCATACATTCAGGCTGGACGGGATTAAGTATCGTGATCCCTATTTCCACGAGGTCGTCCAATATGTCCCATATGTTCCCGTCCGAGTGATACCACACATGAATGTCCGGCTTGATATCACGGGCTGCCGCGATGACTTTAGCCCAACGCGGCTTCATGACTTCTCGCCAGAGGTCGGGCTGAAACATCATTGCCTTCTGGTTGGCGACATCATCCCCTGTCCGGATGCAATCATATCCCGACTTGGCGGCGGCGACGGCCACGTTAAGACTGTTTTCACAAAAGCGATCAAGGATAAATTCAGCCCAGTCCCTTTGCGTCATCAGGTCAATCAGGAAGGGCTCATATCCCCGGACCTGCCATGCGTTTTCATAGATGTGTCCGACAAACACACATGAGAAGTTTCCCGCCGCATGCGCTTCTCTTCCGGCGGTGCGCAAAGTGTCGTCCAGCCAGCCCGCATTTGACGGGAAAGGATATGCCTCGATTTCATCGAAGCTGTCAATGTTTCGCAGTGGGCTGACATATTCGGTGAAATGGTAGAATCCGTGTCCAACGTGACCGCAGCCGTTAACGTCAATGGTGAACCCTTCCTTGTCCAGCATGTCGGCATGGTATTCCTTGTAGTCGGGAGGCTCGTATCCGTCAGGGGGACGAAGGCCGCTTCCCATGCCAGTATCCATGTCGAAATGAACCAGCGGGTCTTCTCCCAGGCTTTTGGTCATGGTTTCGCGTAAATCTTCGACGAACCCTGCGGCCCTCGGGACGCGATCGACAGGTTCGAAGTTGGCAAACGCAAGGAATCTCTCCCGTTTAGTCATCGCCTCTCCTTATTTCAGAGCCATCAGTTATTGTGTACCTTTTCCGCCCGGAAGCTATTGTGCTTCTTGATTGAATTCAAGAGCGAGAAGGGGGTTTTTTGATTTTTTTTCAGGCTTGCATAGTCGTGTTGAGGTGTTATTCTTATGTCTTTTCGACGGCGGATTTGTCATTTTGAAGAGCCAATTTCAAAGAATGAGGAGGTACGGATGAAGAGGAAGCTGAGAATGGGAATGGTGGGGGGAGGCCCTGGAGCCTTCATCGGGGAGGTTCACCGCAAGGCCGCGCGCATGGACGGGTTGATAGATATCGTCGCGGGAGCTTTCGACATTGATCCTGCCAAGAGCCTTCAGATGGGGCAGGCTCTTTGCATTGACCCCGACCGCACGTACTCCACCTATAAGGAGATGATCAAGAAGGAAAGCAATCGCGACGACAAGATTGACTTTGTGGCCATCACCACGCCAAACAACTGGCATTTCCCGATTGCGAAGGACTTCCTCGAGGCTGGATTCCATGTGATGTGCGAGAAGCCGATGACCATGACTGTGGCCGAGGCCAAGGCTCTGGAGAAGATCGTGGCCAAGACTAAACGCGTGTTCGGGCTGATGCACAACTATACCGGCTATCCGATGGTCAAGCTTGCCAGGGACATGGTCAAGAAGGGCGACCTCGGCAAGATTCTCAAGGTAGTTGTCCAGTATCCCCAGGGCTGGCTGATCAAGCCGATCGAGCGGGAAGGCCAGCAGCAGGCCGCGTGGCGCACCGACCCGAAGCAGAGCGGGGCGGCAGGATGCATAGGCGATATCGGCACCCATGCCGAGAACCTTGCCGAATACATCACCGGGCTCAGGATCAAGGAGATCTGCGCCGACCTGAGCACCTTTGTCAAGGGAAGGTTGCTCGATGACGACGGCAACTGCCTGCTCCGGTTCGACAACGGCGCAAAGGGTCTCCTGCACGCCAGCCAGATATCCATCGGCGAGGAAAACGGACTCGCGATATGGGTCTATGGGGAGAAGAGCAGCCTCGAATGGCATCAGGAGCATCCGAACTATCTGTATGTCAAGGTGATAGACGGCCCGGTGCAGGTGTGGCGGCGCGGCAACGACTATATCGGCAAGAAGAGCCCTGCGGCCAAGAAGAACACCCGGATACCCTTCGGCCATCCCGAGGCATTCCTCGAGGCATTCGCCAACAACTACACCAATTTCGCCGAGACCCTGATCGCCTGCATCGAAGGCAAAAAGCCAAGCCCGTTGAGCCTCGATTTCCCGACTGTGCATGACGGCGTCAGAGGGATGCAGTTCATCGAGACGGTGGTCAAGAGCTCGAAAAGCTCCCAGAAGTGGACCAAATTCCCTAAATAATCAAGTAAAAGCATTAAGGAGGAAAGACAATGTCAAGACCTGTTACCCTTTTTACCGGCCAGTGGGCCGACCTGAGCTTGAAGGATCTTTGCAAGAAGGCTAGGGCCTTCGGCTACGACGGTCTCGAGCTTGCATGTTGGGGCGACCATTTCGAGGTCTCCAAGGCCACTCAGTCGTACTGCGACGCGAAACGCGACCTGCTGAAGAGGAACGGATTGAAGGTTTTTGCGATCTCCGCGCATCTTGTCGGTCAGGCGGTGTGCGACAATATTGACTCGCGGCACCAGTGCATACTCCCTGAGCATGTCTGGGGCGACGGCAAGCCCGAGGGCGTCAGGAAACGCGCCGCCGAGGAGATGGTCAACACAGCCAAGGCAGCCAAGAAGCTCGGCGTAAAAGTCGTCAACGGCTTCACCGGGAGCTCGATATGGCACCTGCTCTACTCCTTCCCGCCGGTGTCCAACGACATGATCAACGCCGGGTTCAAGGATTTCGCGAAACGCTGGAAGCCCATCCTCGACGAGTTCAAGAAGCTCGGTGTCAAGTTCGCGCTCGAGGTGCATCCCACCGAGATCGCATTCGACATCGCCTCCGCCGAAAGGGCAGTCGAGGCGCTCGATGGCCATCCCGCCTTTGGATTCAACTTCGACCCCAGCCATCTCGGTTATCAGGGCGTTGACTATGTCGAGTTCATCTACCGTTTCAAGGATCGCATATTCCATTGCCACATGAAGGATGTCGGCTGGGCCAAGCATCCCGTCGAGGCGGGTGTCTTCGGCGGGCACACGCAGTTCGGCGACCGCCGCAGATTCTGGGATTTCAGATCTCTCGGGCGCGGAAGCATTGACTTCGAGGAGATCATCCGGGCATTGAACAGGATCAACTACACAGGCCCCCTCTCCGTCGAGTGGGAGGACAGCGGGATGGACCGCGAGGAAGGTGCCGCCGAAGCATGCTCCTTCGTCAGAAAAGTTGACTTCAAACTCTCCGGGATCGCTTTCGACGCCGCCTTCGACGAGTAGTCAACTCCAAAAACAATCCACGATAAGGGGCGCCGTCAGGCGCCCCTTTCCCTTCCCCTCTTTTTTTTGCTTCAACGCTGGATTTTTTCCGCAGGCATATTAATTTCCCCTCTGCGCACCCGTACAACCCCGTGGTGTAATGGTAGCACAAGTGGTTTTGGTCCACTTAGTCTTGGTTCGAGTCCAGGCGGGGTTGCCATATTTATTCAAGGAAGGCAGATACTCAGTGAACCACGTCGGGGTCGGGGCTGGGGCACTCGAAGACTGTCCAGTACTGCCCCCGAGCGAACGGGGTTCGCCGAATATATACGAAGTAGGCCACTTGATGAGAGTTAAAAAAATTGGCTTTGTGCTATCGGTTTGTGTTTTAGTCATGATGATTGTTGTCCGTATGGTGGCGGATGAGCCGGTGGCGGTCTTGGATGCTCCGCGGGGTGAGCGGCTCAATGCTGACCCGGAAGACAGTACGCCATCACATGTTATCCGGACGGGGCAGGAAGTCCTGACATGGATTTTGCCGACCGATTTGCCGTTTGGGGCATATCGTGTGGAGATGAGCGTACGCACCGGCAACTCGGACTCCAATCCTTTGAACCTGACAGACGCTTACCGATTCTGGAGCCAGGACGGTAGCGAGGAGTCAGCCTTGACATTTGATGTCAAGCCAGGGGAGCCGCCGCAGAGGACTCCAGGGAAGTGGCCGCATCATATGGGGAAGATCGAGGGGCTGCAGGCAGTGACTTTGGCGGGAGGGCAGAGGGTTTTCGCGACATCTCGCAGGCAATGGTCCGAGGTGAGGGAGATCAGGATCCTGCCGGCACGGGAAGAGGATTTGCTGTCGCTGTCGCTGGCGACACCCCGCCAGTGGCACACCTATAGGCTAGGTGAGCGGATGAAAGTCCAGATCGGGGTGAATTCCTTCCTTCCTGAGCCCACAACCCTTGCAGGGCGGCTGATATTGCTGTGGCATGACAACACCGAGATCGCGAGTCAAGACGTCCGGATCGATGTCCCGGCCAAAGGGGAGGCGAAAGTCGAGGTCGAATTCCAGGCTCCGCTCAATGGCATGTACATTGCAACATTCAAAACCGAATGGCGGAACCACGTTTACAGTGACGAGCTGGCTCTGTCCGTGGTTTCAGTTACGTCAGCTGTGGATTTGCCGGACAACTCGCCTTTCGGGGTACATTCGGCATTGCTGGATGATATGTACCAGACCGGGTTTAAGTGGATTCGACTCTGGGATACTGGAGACAATTGGAACCGACATGAGCAAAAGGGCAAAGGGCAGTTTGATTTCTCCAGAACTTCAGCCAAGGTTGACCGCTTTATTGGGCAGGGGTTTCTTGTGCTGGGCGTGTTGGCGTACACTCCTACGTGGGCGAGCACCCGACCTGACGAGCCACACTACTCCGGTGCCGGCGCACAATACCCGCCAAAAGATATCGCGGACTGGCGGGACTATTGCCGGGAATACATGACAAGGTTCAGGGGGAGAATACGCCATTTCGAGGTTTGGAACGAGCCGAACGCTGGATTTTTCAAGGGCACGGTGGCGGAGTATGTTGCCTTGCTTAAGGAGGCCTATGAGGTCGCACGCGAGGTCGGCCCCGAGATTCGAATTCTTGGAGGCTCCGGCACCGGGGATTTCCTGAGCTGGACACAGGACATCCTGGAAGAAGGGGCGGGAAAGTATATGGACATACTCTCCTTCCATGCATATACCACGCCAGCCGCGCCTGAGGAGGCCAATCTCGAGGGCCGTCTCAGACAACTGCGCGAACTAGCCGCCAATCATGGTGTGGGGCATCTGCCGATTTGGAACACCGAGGTGGGATACTGGAACGACCGGAGGACCGGCGTGCGGCCTGCAACGGCCGAGGAGCTGCTGGCCAAGGCCCCCGAGAATCTAACTCCCAATTGGCAGCCGAACTGGCCATATCGCCCTATCCCCGAGGATGATGCGGCGGCGTTTACCGTTCGGCACTACTACCTGAATGTGGCTGGCGGCATAGAGAAGGTGTTTTGGTACTCGAGTTTGATCAGCGGTCTTCCACTTCTTTGCAGGGACTCTTCGCCCAGGCTGGCTGCCTTGGCAATAGCATCTGCGGCGGAACAGCTGGCGGGGATGGAGTACTGGAAAAGGGTGGACTTGGGCCTAAGTCGGCTGCATCTGCATCTCTGGCGAAGGGGGAAAACCGTGAAGGGGATACTTTGGTATGCGGATCGTGGGGGCAGGGGTGTAAGCTTTCCGCCTTTGGGACAAGGGGGAATTTTTGACATCTGGGGCAATCCCGTGGTGGTCGCTGAAGGGCAAGAACTCCTGCTCGAGTCCGGGAGGGATCCTTTGACCATTGTCGCCAATGCCGACTTCTTTTCCGTTGCCAAGGTGGACATGAAAGAGCTGCTGCTGCCCGTGACCGAATGTTTCGTCGCACACGAGACCGATCCTGAAAGCCCTGTCAAGGATCACACCTCCCCGCTGCATCACGGCCCCCGGAAAGTATATGGCCTTACTGAAGCAGGGGATGCCATAGGCTGGAGAATCCCGAATATTCGGTCTTCCCATTACGAAATCCTGATCGAGCTATGTACTGGGAGCGAGGATGATCTCTACGGGTCCTTGAGTTCCTACGAATTCTCGCATCGGCGTGGCGGGCTGGTGGAATCGCTGGATCTGGAGCCGGCCGAGGATGAAGAACTTAAACCGCAGCCAGTGGGCACCCCGGAGGGGCAGGGCCGTGTCTACGGCCACGCTCGTGTGCCCGGCAGCATCTGGCTGGAGCCAGGGGACGAGCTGGTCATTGCCAGGCGTGGCAAATGGGGTTTTGTAGGTGGACTGATCCTGCGCGAGACAGGTGTTGTGCGACGGGTGTTCTCTATGCCGGTTATGGATGAGACTCCTGTTTTGGACGGAGACCTCTCAGAGCTGGAGGGAATTACCCCCTGGCTCCTGAATTCTCGCCGGCAAGTGGCGGTCGGAGTCGCGGATCCCTTTGCCAGCACCGCCGAAAAGGATGCATGGGGCGGGCCGGAGGACCTTTCTGCCGAATTTGTGGCGGCGCGCGGCTCCGGATGGCTATATGTCGGCGTACGGGTGACTGACCCTGGCGAACTGCAGCCGGCACCGCTCTCAAAAGGTCCATGGGGAGGGGATTGTATCGAATTGTTTCTGGATATCCGTGAAGATGCGGAGGTGGGCTTGGAAACCAAGGGGCCGGAGGTCTACCAGATGTTCCTTCGCGCGCCGGATTCGGGAACAGCGCCTGTGCTGGAAGGACGCTTCCCCGAAGGGGCATCGGCCATCGCCAAACCCGCCGAAAACGGGTGGCAGGCAGAATTCTTGATCCCGATTGATTGGGAAAAAAGGCGAGTCATCGGCCTGGACTTGGCTGTGGACGACGACGATGACGATGACGGCATCGGACGGAAGGCGCAGATCGTGTGGCATGGCTCGGCGGACAATTTCCAAGACCCCTCCCTATACGCACGGTTCAAACTAAATGAAGCGGTGAAATCTCAAAAATGACAGTTAATATATTTGTATACAACACTTTATGACTATCTCGCTTTTCACCTTTTGGGTTAGAGGATTTTTTGAGATTTAACCCTTCGGGTTGCCGCATCGCACCATGTCTCCATCCTCATTTTGAGTTCGCAGTAGTTGCTGCAGTGTCATCTTACACGGATTCTTGAAGTTAACCCACTTGAATTCCCGGATTATGCGTATAATTTTATGGCTAACATAAGAAAGCATAAGATGTTTTGGCAAGTGGGGGACGGCATCGGGTTTGTTTGCGGAATTCGCAAAATAAAGAGCCGATTGCAAGAACAGGCGCTGGATCGGCATCCTGGCGGCGTTTTTGCAATCGGCTCCAAGATAAGGGTTTTAACGATTATGGGACGCGACATGTTTTATACGGACACGGATAGTTGCGAGGGTGGCGTTTGTGTGGTTGCGGGTGAGAGTGTATGTGCCGGTTTTCCCTCGCCTGCGGAAGGTTATATGGAAGGTGGGCTGGACTTGAATGAGCATGTTGTCCGTCATCCGACCTCGACTTTTTTTATCCGTGTGCGCGGTGACTCGATGTTGGGTGCGGGTATTTTCTCGGGTGATCTTCTGGTCGTTGACCGTTCGCTTACGGCATCCGACGGCTCAATTGTCCTGGCGGTCCTTGACGGCGAATTCACTGTCAAGCGTCTGCGTCGCTCGGGCGGGGCTGTGGAGCTTGTCGCGGAAAACCCGGATTTCTCCGGGTGCGTGGATCTCTCATGCGCAGATTTTCGTGTATGGGGAGTTGTCACGCACAGCATCCGCTCGTTTGTGCCGAGGCGGTCGGTAGGCGGCGGTCGGGATGGAGGGACAATTTGATGTTCGGGCTGGTCGACTGCAACAACTTCTACGTCTCGTGTGAAAGGCTTTTCCGCCCTTCGCTGGAGGGGTGCCCTGTCGTGGTGCTATCCAACAATGACGGCTGCGTCATCGCGCGCTCGAACGAGGCGAAGGCCCTCGGGATCGCAATGGGCGTGCCGTACTTCAAGACACGCGAGTTGATCGAGCGCAACGGAGTGGCGGTGTTCTCCTCCAACTACGCATTGTACGGCGACATGTCATCCCGCGTGATGGACACGATATCACGGCTTGTCCCGTCGCTCGATGTGTACTCGATAGACGAGGCTTTTGTCGACTTCTCGAACCAGAGGGGTGAGATTGACTGCCCGGCAAGATCCTGCGAGATTCGCAGGACTGTGCTGAGGGATGTCGGGATTCCGGTGAGCATAGGAGTCGGTGCGACAAGGACGCTGGCCAA
>JAFGFR010000324.1 GCA_016930955.1 Victivallales bacterium
GATTAATTTTTGTCAATTAATAAAGATATACCAATTGACAATGTTAATCAACTACATGAAGTTGCACTTCGCTCTTGAATGTAGCTTCTCGTTCATTCCTAATCGCGTTTTTTAGGCCAGTTTCCGTGATTTGAGCTTTTTGCTGCAGATTTTTCAGAATGCCTGAATTGTCCTTGTTGTCACTGTCGACCTTTAGGGCAAGTAACTTAGCAGATTGTTTCCCCAAATGCAATAGCCTTAATTTGCTTTTATTGGGGCCAATTTAAAAACTTGAGTTGTGCGGGCCCCGGCTTCGCCGCGGCGGGCACGGTTCATGTCCCCTCCGCACCCGCACCCGTTCACGTTCCCGGGTAGTTTTGAAATTGGCTCAGGTGCATGATTTTCCGAATGCGGCATTGAAGTTGGCTTTGTTGCGCTGTAGTGTGTAGAGCCGATTTCAAAACTCTGTGTGAACCGCGTTGGTGTCGAGGCTGAGACGCCCGGAGATTGTCCGGCATTGACCTCGAACTTATTGGTTGCTGTTTGACGTGGAGACTACGGCAGTTGATGTCAATCTTAATTTTCGGGGATATAACACATGGACGGTAGGATCACAGTCAGGAGCGGAATCAGGATTGCTGTCAGGCACCCCAATGCCGGAGAGCTGATACTGGCCAAAACCCTTGCAGGGATGCTGAACAAGCAGGAGTGGCTGAACGATGAGTTCAAGCTGAAGTTCTGCATAAGGTTTATAGACAACCTTATGGACGGGAGCATCGAGCGCTCGGCCGACCCTAAAATCATGGGGAAGCTGGAGAAACGCTCGTTCACTGACGGGATAAGGCTTCTCAGGAAACGTCCCGACGATGGGATCAACTATATGATTGCGATGGTGATGAAGGAGCTGCGTCTGAGGCAAGGTTTTGACGAGAGGAGGCAGTTTGTTTTCTACGAGGAGCTTCTGGCCAACTTTTTCCCCTCTCATACGGTTTCGGACTTCATCGGTGACGGCGGGGTACCCGAGAACCAATAACCGGCATGGGGTTATGTCATTCTTTCCCGGGCTTTTCCGCAATGTCGAGTGTGGGCAATCCCAGTCTGATGACGGTTCCGGAGCCTGCCACGCTTTCCACCTTGAAGAAGCCGCGGTACTTTGCGATCTTGTTTCTGCAGAACATCAGCTCGCGCAGCTCTTGAGCGGCGGGCGACTTCCCACGGGATTTAGCGGGGTCGTCCGTGAACATCACACCGTAGCCGTTGTCCCTGAGCTCGAGGCAGACATAGTTATTGTCACCTTCCTGGCCGACATCCGCCGCGCTGCTGTCGTGACACGACACCTTTATCACTGCAGGCTGTCTCTTGGTTTTGTTTACAGAGTTGATCATTGACTTGATCAGAGACAGCATCACCTGCCTCAGCAGAGCGGCATCGGCGAGGATGTTCGACTGGGAGTTTATTTTCTTTTCAAGCTGGATACCGTTGTTTGCCAATGGGGTTTCGGACATTTTCAGCGCATCCTCGACAATCATGCCCACTGGTACGACATCCTCTGTCCCGAGCTCCCCGATGAATTGCTGCTGCAATGTTATCGTCTCAATTATGCTCTGGAACTTGGAGCATATCTCCTTGAATTCTGAGGCGAGGTCCGCGAGCATGTGGGAAAGTTTTGAAGCGACCTCAAATGCTGTGTCCAGATACTCTTTCGCGGCCCTGGAGTCCAGGCTGCCGCTGTCAAGAAGCTTCTGCTGACCCACTATCACCTCATCCTTGAGGAAATTAGCCAAAGCCTGTAGGGATTTGAGGTCGCCTATCCTGTCCATCGCGATCTTTATCACGAGTATCCCGTTGCCGATGTTATGGATTATACCTGTTGAAATCTGCAGCATCCCCTCCTCGTGGGCCCGGTCAATCTCCTCGTGCAGCATTGTTTGGGCCATATGGAAATTTATCAGCCCGTATCCCGCCCTGATCACACGGAAGACCGACTCGAAACGTCTCTTGTCCTCCATGCTGTACTGCTGTGCCCTCTGGCTCTGAAGAAGTATCAGCGCTGACTCGTTGCCCCCCACGTCGAAGACCCCGGCGAGGGCTGAATTGTACTTGCAGGCATACTCCTCCGGGAAACACTGTGAAAGGGCGTTGAAATGTATGACCTGCGGCTCCTTGCTCCAGAAGAAATGCCTGCGGATTTGTGAATTGAAGGGGGTCTTGTTCTCTGAAGAGGAGCACCCCAGCGGACCGTTGCCGCTGCTCACGGTTATCGTGAATATGTCGTTCCCCTCATCATTCATGCACCTGGACACGAGAACCACATCCTCATGCGGGATGTCAGAGCCTATCGCCTCTATCGCGTAAGATGTCCAGTCCTCCAGACTCGAGCTCAAATCAGGATTGTCAATAAGTCGGTTAAGTCGCCCCAGGGCATCAAGGAGATGCGATGGATAAGGAGCAATAGCCTTCTCCAGCGCTGCACGGCGGAGCTTCCCCATCACCAGCAAGACCAGCAAGGCGATGTTGGCCAGAACAAGAAGGGCTACAGCAAAAGCAGTCATAATCTTCCCATGGACTCCTTAAATCCGTCGAACTGATCACGAGATATTGTCAAACTTAATATTCAAAACGCCCTTTTCAATGCGAATCAAGCAAATTCCGTCAAATCAAGACATCTTCATGTCGGGCCTCCCGCCTATCTGTAGCGGTTCTGCTCGCGGTATTCGCTGGCTGTAGAGCCTGTGTCCTCGCGGAACCGTCTGGAGAAATACAGTGGATCCCGGAACCCCAGCATGTCGGCTATACGGCCTATGGAGTAATCCGTCTCGACCAGCAGGCGGCATGCCTCCATCAGCCTCAGACGCATCACATATTTGCCGGGAGGGAGATCATAGATTCCCCTCCAATGTTTTCTCAACGTTGATGCAGATATCCCGTTCTCCCTCGCAAGACTGTCGAAATCATGATTTTCAAGGAACCTGCCGCTGACCAGAGAGCACACTCTCCTGACCACTGCCTCCTTATCCGAGAGAGGCGGGGAAGACTCGCCCAGCAAGCTCTCGACTATCATGCCTTCGCACATGATGTCCAGTCTGTCAACAGACACATTCCCGCCATCGCCACTCAAATAGCCCAGAAGCTCACGAAACTTCTTACGCAGAAGCCCCCCTGCGCCGACATACCATATCGGCTGCTCAGGCTTATATATCCCCCCAGACTCGAACAAATCTCTCTGCGACGCGTCGTATATCAAGAAGAGTTCCTCCCATGTGTCCCCGTCGCTCGGGCCGTAGCTGTACTCTATCCCAGGCCATTGAGTTATTACACACGGCGACTCCACGGCCCACTCCCGACCGCCGAAGCCGTAACTGCCGTGGCCACTCAATATGAACGAGAAGTTGCAACTCATGAACGCATGTGACACTCGATCCCGCTTCTGCGGGACGTATCCGATAGTGCCGATGCGTAACCGGGTACCGAAACGGCGCGGCAGATGCGCCACATGTCTGACAAAATTATCCATATAAAAAATTTTTTTTTATATTGAAATGCGAGAGAAAATACCATAGACTAACAAAATTGTCAATGTTAAAAAAGTGAAAGTCGGTATACGAGGACGGCGACGGGATCGGATTACGAGTAAAACCAGCGCAAATCGTTAACCATTCTTGTTGCCGCTATCGTCCACCGAAAGAATAATGAAGGGAGCCAATTTCAATACTTTGCGTGAACCGCATTGGGATCGCAGGATCGGCAGACGGTTCGGCATGCCATTTTGCATGCTGGGTCACGGGTGGTTTTGAAATTTAAGCTCTTGATTTTTAATCTTATCTACACGGAGGACATGGATGTCGAGGAGAATGAAAGTTGGGGTCATAGGGTGCGGGAACATAAGCGGGGCTTATTTCAAGGCCATCAGGACCTTCGGGAACATTCAGATAACGGCCTGCGCCGACCTGAACATGGACGCGGCAAAGGCGAAGGCATCTGAATTCGATGTCAAACCCCTCAGTGTCGACCAGATGCTCTCTGACAATTCGATTGACATCATCCTCAACCTCACCACTCCGCAGGCACATGCGGAGATAAACCTCAGGGCTCTTGATGCCGGTAAGCATGTGCATTGCGAGAAGCCATTCGCGACCGAGCTTAAGGCTGGGAAGAAAGTCCTTGAGACGGCTAAGGGGAAGAAACTCTACACCGGCTGCGCCCCTGACACCTTTCTAGGCGGAGGGAACCAGACCTGCAGAAAACTCATTGACGACAACTGGGTCGGCCGGCCGGTTGCGGGGACAGCCTTCATGCTCTGCCCTGGACACGAGTCATGGCATCCCAATCCTGGATTCTACTATCTCGAGGGAGGCGGTCCGCTTTTTGACATGGGGCCATACTACATCACGGCGCTGGTGAACATGCTCGGCCCGGTCAAGAGGGTCTGCGCCTCCGCAGGAAGGGCGCATGACTCCAGAATTGCCACAGCCGAGGCTACCAGAGGGACTGTGCTCCCTGTTGAGGTATCCACCCATCTGGCCGGGATTCTTGATTTCCACTGCGGCGCGATTGTCACAGTCGTGATGAGCTTCGATGTTCAAAAGCATACCCACAGCAATATTGAGATATACGGTACATCCGGCAGCCTTGTCGTGCCCGACCCGAACTCATTCTCGGGCCCTGTCATGGTCAGCACGAACCGCAGAGACTGGACCGAGTCCTCTCTGTCGCACATCTACACCGACAACATGAGGGGCATAGGAGTGTCCGACATGGCCGATGCGATCATGAGGCGCAGGCCGAACAGATGCTCAGGGGAACTCGCATACCATGTGCTCGAGGTCATGCATGCATTCGGGAAGTCGTCACAATCAAACAGGCATGTGCTAATCGAGAGCACTTGCACTCGACCTGAGGCGCTGCCCGTCGGCCTCTCGGAAGGGAAAATAGCATGAGTGAATTTCAAGACAACGAGCCAGTTTCAAAACTCGAAATATAGGAGACTAAGGATGAAAAAGGCGCTTGTGACATGGGGCGGGTGGAGTGGGCATGAGCCCGAGGCTTGTGCGGATGTCGCAGCTTCCATACTCAAGAACGAGGGCTTCGAGGTGACATTGGTGAACACCATGGACTGCTACGCCGATCAGGCCGAGATCAATTCGTTCGACCTCATAGTTCCGTGCTGGACGATGGCGGAGATGACCAAGGAGCAGTCCGCAGGTCTCCTCGGTGCCGTCAGACAAGGGGTCGGCATCGCAGGCTGGCATGGCGGTATGGGCGACTCGTTCAGATTAAACACCGAATACCAGTGGATGGTTGGCGGCCAGTGGGTCGCGCACCCTGGAAACATCATCGAGTACACCGTGAATATCACTTCCAAAGACGACCCCATAGTCGCGGGCATAAAAGACTTTAAAATGAAATCCGAGATGTATTACATGCACACCGACCCCGGGAATACTGTCCTGGCCACAACCACCTTCAGCGGGGCCGAAGGCGATTGCCCCTGGATTGCAGGTACGGTAATGCCGGTAGTATGGAAAAGGATGTTCGGCACGGGAAAGGTCTTCTATTCCTCGCTGGGGCATGTCGCCGCCGACTTCGGTGTCCCCGAAGTAAAGGAAATCCTCAGAAGAGGAATGATCTGGGCGTCAAGATAAATAAGGATAGATCCACGGCACACTGCGGCAACTGTTTTATTTAGGTTCAGGAGCCAATTTCAAAACTATCCGTGGCCGCGCGGAGTTTTGAAACTGGCTCTCAGGCATTGGCGGCGATCTCGCTGAAGATGGTGTCGAGGGGTACCGAGATATCCCATCCGGGGAAGTCGGCGCGAAGTTTCGAGAGGTCGGATATGTAGCAGATGTGGTCGCCGGCACGGTTCTGCTCGACATATTCGTGGTCCATTTTTTTGTTTGTGGCATCCTCGGCCATCCTGATTGCCTCGAGCATGGAGATGCTGTTTCCTCTTCCTCCGCCAAGGTTGTAGACCGCGCCGCAGGAGGGATTCTCATAAAATGCCTCGAAGACCCGGCAGACATCCAGGGAGTGGATATTGTCGCGGACCTGCTTGCCCTTATAGCCGAAAATCTTGTAGTGTCTGCCCTGGCTGGCACACTTGATCAGGTACGCGAGGAATCCGTGCAGCTCTGCGGCGGAATGTGCCGGCCCCGTGAGGCAGCCCCCCCTGAAACAAACAGTCTTCATGCCGAAGTATCTGCCATATTCCTGGACCATGATGTCTGCGGCGACCTTGCTGGCGCCGAACAGGCTGTGCTTCGACTGGTCTATCCGCATATTTTCCGATATACCGTCACGCATGCCGGGGTCGGCGTAGTCCCAGCGGGTATCGAGCTCGACAAGTTCCAATTCATTCGGGGCATCCCCGTAAACTTTGTTGGTGCTCATGAAACAGAATGTGGCCTCCGGGCAATGTCTGCGCACCGCCTCGAGGAGGTTAAGTGTGCCTGCCGCATTGACGTCAAAGTCATCGAATGGGATGGATGCCGCAAGGTCATGGCTGGGCTGCGCGGCACAATGGATGATGAATTCAGGCCTTAGCGACTCAGTCAGGTCCAGCACTTTTTGTCTTTCGCGGATGTCCAGGTCGTGGTGCCGGAAGTTGGTGGCTTTTGCGGATATCCGCCTCAAGTTCCATGTGGTGTCGCCGTCCTCGCCGAAAAAGGCACGCCGCATATTGTTGTCCACGCCGTGGACTTCCCAGCCACGCGAGTCGAAATAGAGCACGCTCTCCGAACCGATCAACCCGCTGCTGCCTGTGACAATCAGTCTCCTCACGATTCAATTCCCATCTTTCACCGTGTTTCCGCCTGGGTCACCAGCGAGATGCTGGATACCCCCGAATCCTTTACTGCCTTCATGAGGCTCATGACTTCCCTGTAGGGCCTGTTCCCGTCCGCGCGCACCATGACGTTAAGCCTGTCGTTGGCCTGATAGTAGGCTTTGAGGCGCACTGTCAAGCTCTGACCGTCGACGACCTGCTTCTCGAAGACTATATCGCCATCGCGGTTGAGGTTTACTATTTTGTTGTCTGAATCCGGCAGGGCATCGGCGTTCAGCTCTGGAGGGGTGACGTTCAGCCCATACTCCAGCAGCGGGGCGGTGATCATGAAGATGATCAGAAGCAAAAAGGTCAGGTCTATCAGCGGGGTCATGTTTATCTCCCCTATCGCCGTCAGCTGTGACCTCTGCTTCTGTCTGCTCATCTGATCAATCGTGCTGCTCGAGTTTAATCTTAGCCATGAACTCCTCGACGAAATTGTCCATGTACACCGTGAGCTGCCTTATTGTGTTCGCGAGGAGGTTATAGCCTATCAGCGACGGTATTGCCACAAGCAGCCCCACGACGGTGGTCAACAATGCACCGCTGACCCCCGGGGCGATGGCTGAGATGTCGGCCCTGCCGTGGCTGGCCATTCCGCAGAAGGCCATCATCACTCCCCACACCGTGCCGAGCAAGCCGAAGAAGGGACTTGCGCTGACTGCGGTAGCGAGAAGGCCCATCTTGTCCTCGATCTGAAGTATCTGATCCGCCACCGCGCGCTCGAGAGAGCTTCTCACCGTCTCTATCTCGGCAGTGGATATTTTCTTCACCGGATACCTGCCCGAGCCGTACTGGTCCGCATATTCCAAAGGAATCTCATGGAACTCGAGCAGATTCAATGCACCGTGCTCGTAAACCGCCGCTACAGGTCCGATGTTCTTGGAGGATCTTCTCAGCAGCCTCAGCGGGAACTTCTCCTCCCGGAACATCCTGATGAAGTCCAAAGAGGCCCGTTTTGCCCTGCGCAAGGACAGGGCCTTCTCCACCATGATTGTCCATGTCAGAATCGAGCCCAGGAAAAGCAGCCATACTATGAACTGCCCCACCAAGTCACTCTGGCGGTACGCCTGGATTGCCGCGCCGGCATTCGCTATTGCCACGCATTCAACAAATATCATTGCCCGCTCCAAGTAGTTGCCAACTAGCATGTCCGATGCGACAATCTATACTCCCACGGAGCAAAGTAAAGCATCGCCACACAAAAAACTCGGAATTTGAGTTATTCCGGGTTTCAAAAAGGCAAAGACGCTGTATATGTGATTGCGGGGCCGATTTCGAAACTCCGCGCGAACCGCGTTGGGCGCGCAGGCGCGGCAGACGGTGCGGCGATATGGCTGGTGCATCACTTTGCGAGGGATAAAGGGGCAAACGAAAGCATACAAAGGAGAGGTCATGCAGAAGCGGATTTTTTCAAGTAAGGATGAGTTGGGGAAATATGGGGCAGAGGCTGGAGCCAAGGCGATAAGAGCTGCGATAAGATCCAAGGGGGAGGCGCGGATAATAGTCGCCACCGGTGCAAGCCAGTTCGAGATGCTGGGGCATCTGGTCGAGGCGAAGGGGATAGAATGGCACAAGGTGACGGTATTTCACCTTGACGAGTATGTAGGCATGGGGGTTGACCATCCTGCATCGTTCAGGCTTTATTTGTGGAGGCGTTTTGTCAGCAGACTTCCTTTCCCTTTGAAGGCGTTTCACCCTGTGAATGGCGATGGAGACCCCGAGGCGGAATGCCGCCGGCTTTCCAAGCTGATCTCCCGATCGCCTGTGGATGTGTGTTTTGCCGGCATCGGTGAGAACGGGCATCTTGCATTCAACGATCCTCCTGCCGATTTCCGTACCAGCCGGCCATATATTGTCGTGGACCTTGATGAAGCCTGCAGAAGACAGCAGTTCGGCGAGGGTTGGTTCAAGCGTATGGAAAATGTCCCATCGAGGGCGATAAGCATGTCGATAAAGCAGATAATGAAATCCGGCATGATCGTCTGCTCGGTGCCGGACAAACGCAAGGCAGAGGCAGTCAGGGACTGCCTGAAAGGGGCTGTTTCGCCGATTAACCCGGCAAGCATTTTGAGAAAACACCCAAGATGCATTCTGCTGTTGGACAAGGAGTCGGCGTCGATGTTGTGAGGAGGTGTCTGTGGGGATCCCCGGCTACATAGACCTTCAGGTCAACGGCTTGAAGGGGGTGGACTACACGGGGGAGGATCTTAGCGTCGACTCGTTTGTCTTCAGCTGCGAACAGCTTAGGTCTAACGGCACCGTGGGGTTTCTGCCGACAGTAGTTACTTCCCCCCCTGAGCAGGCGGAGATGAATCTCAGGACAATGGTTTCGGCGATGAAATACCGCGAGGTGGCCGAGATGGTGGCCGGATTTCATCTTGAGGGCCCCTTCATCTCCGGCGAGGAAGGCGCGAGGGGTGTGCATCCTGCCGAGAGGGTCTTGGGCAGGGCTGATCTCGACTGGCTGTCCAGGATGCGAGAGGCTGGGGATGATATGATAAAGCTGATAACTCTTGCGGCGGAGCTTCCCGGGGCGGAGGGTTTCATCAAAGCGGCAAGAGACTGCGGCATACTGGTCTCGCTCGGGCACCAGCTTGCCGATGGAGTTCATATAGGGCGAGCGGTGAAGGCCGGAGCCGTGGCGCTGACTCATCTCGGCAACGGGCTCCCGAGCTTTATCCACCGATTCAACAACCCCCTCTGGCCTTCGCTCGCAGATGACAGTCTTATGGCGATGTTCATCCCCGATGGCCATCACATCCCCCCCGATCTGATAAAGGTCATCTTGAGGGTCAAGGGGATTGAGAATCTGACTGCGGTAAGCGATGCCTCGACGCTCGCGCTGATGCCGCCGGGGGACTACGAGGCGTTCGGAAGGCAAGTCAAGGTGGACGGCAACGGGAAAATATCCGATCCCAACACTGGATATCTCGCAGGGTCATGGTCGACTCTCGGGCAATGTGTCGACTATCTGAGGACGCTGGAATTCCTCGACGAAGCCATGATCGAGCATTTGGTGTTCTTCAATCCCCTCGAGTTCCTGAAACGCGGAAAGATAAAGTCAAAACTACCCTTTTATACTCTTTTTGCGGATACCACGGGGTCGTGAAATTGGCTCAATATTCAAATTTTGGGAGAGTTGTGGAAGGCAGGATACTCTTTATTCATCATTCCTCTGCGATGGGGGGTGCCGAGAGGTCTTTGTTTGATCTTGTGTCGTGTTTTTCTGACAAGTCGGGACTGGCGTGTGTCGTTCCTCCGGGGCCGCTGGCGGACATGCTTGCCGGGCTGGGGGTGAGGGTTCACGAGCTTCCATTGCGGTCGCTCAGGCGAGTGGATGTTTTCACTACCGCGTTGCCGTTGCTGTTTTATGCCACCTGCGGCCTGAGCAGGATTATCCGGGAGGAGCATGCGGTTCTCGTGCATGCCAACAGTTTTACCGGCGCCGTGTTCGCCGCTCCCGCCGCAAGGCTCTGCAGAATTGCTTTCTCTTGGCATGAGAGAGACCTTGCCCGGCACGGTCTCCTGGCTCCAATGATTGCAAGATTTGCAACTTTTGTGGCATGCATATCAGATGCTGTGCGGGAAAATCTCTGTTCTCAGCTTCCCGGGAGGCTGCATTCGAGGATACGTCTGGTCCACAATGGGATAGACTTCGGGAAATACTCTTCCATTTCCGGGAGGCCAAGGTGTTTTCAAGGGGTGCCAGAGAAAAGAAGAGTTGTGCTTATGGCATCGCAGTTCGTCAGATGGAAGGGTCTGCTGGACTTCGTGGATATTGCGGCACAGGTGAAGACCAGGATGCCTGATACTTTTTTTGTCATTGCCGGCGATACTGGTCATGCCGGCCAGCAGAAGCATGTGCTTGAAGTCAGGAGCAAGATTGCCGCCGCCGGGTTGGAGAACGATTTTCTGCTTGCGGGGCATGTCGACGACATGGCATCACTGCTAGGTTGGGCGGACTGCCTGACAATGCTGTCGCGGAATGAGCCTTTCGGGAGGGTTATGCTGGAGGCCATGGCGGCCGGGACACCCGTTGTCGCATACGACTGCGGCGCGGCAGGTGAGATTCTCGAGAACGCTGTGTCGGGTATGCTCGTGGAACCAGGGAACACCGTTCAGGCAGCCGAACAGGTATGCGCACTGCTCGAGAACTCGATACTCAGAGATGAAATTGCCGAGAACGCGAGTTCGCGAGTCTCGCAGAAATTCAGCATTGAAAGAGTCTATGCGGAATTCACAAACATATTGAAGGAGTTCGGCTTCCAGTAGGAGCCAATTTCAAATTCGAGGCTATTTCTTCTTGCAGGATCAAGATGTCTGAAAGCCTGCACCAGCCATTTCGCAGCAGCGTCTGCCGTGCCTGTGCTCCCGACGCGGTTTGCGCGGAGTTTTGAAGCCGGCTCCAAGAAGGATACCTGAACTTCTGCATCGATGGGGTGTACCCAACAATAAAACAACTCGAGTTGCATTTGCAGAAACAAGAATTATAGTATCCCGGCGTCGGGGCACTGTGGCACATGTTCAGTCAACCACTTCGGTGAGGTTGCTGGACACATAGTACTCTGAAATGAGTGATATTCTTGAGTTAAGGAGAAATGAGATGTCAGATCCAATTGTGAAACTCCGTGTGAACCGCATTGTAAGTGCAGGCGCGGCAGCATCGCGAATAACGATGGTACTTGTGTTGTCGGTATGGTATTCCGTTGTACATGCCAATGATCCAGTGCCTATTTCCAGAGATCCGCGCGATCTGATCAGCGCCGACGCAAAAATGATCACAATGGTGTGCTACCCGAAAGCGCTTCTCGAAACAAAAATGGGTAGAGCTTTAGAGAAACGTAATCCTCAAGTTCCCGAAGCTAAAAAAGAAGATATTGGCTCACGTGGAAGTGCTCGTTGCATCATTTATTTGCTCGACGATACTTACGTGCATGTCGAATATGGCCCTCTTGATTACACGGATATACTCAAGTATTGGAACGACAACTTGAAGGACCACGCTGTCAGCACCCACAGAGGACATGAAATCCATTCGGGCATCAGTCAAATCGATTCAGCGAAATTAAGTGGCACATTCTCCCACAAGACCCTTCTTTCCAAAGATATGTTTGTCGCCAGCGGGACGATCGAGGGCATCAAAAAGGCGATTGATGTAATTGAGGGCGACGCTCCCTCTCAGAAGGTAAGCCCTGGACTCCCCGGGCTGGACATGCTCGAGGGCGCCTATCCACAATTTTTTAATTCCGATTTCTCCAACGGCCAATTCATGGGGTTTTCAATTCCGGAGGAGCTTTTAAAAGATATCAAGAAGTCATCGAGCTTCATTGGCATTACAAAGGACGGCAATTATTGTCGACGACTTGTCGTTTCTGCTGGAAGCGAGGGCACCATTTCCGCATTGAAGGAACTTTTTGATTCCGGCAAGGCATTGCCCCCCGTGCCGGACACCCCGGAAAATAGATTCGAAGTGGAAATGCGAAAAATTTCCACTTCCACAGACGGGAAGACTTTGACAATCCATTCTGAAGTCACTGCCGAAGAGTATGATAAACTTATGGAGAAAAAATAGATATCGGCCACGTCTGGTACCCGAACATCAAATGAAAAGCAACCGTGAGCCGGCACAATGAAAATAGCCTACAACGCCATTTTGCTGGGGGGGTACTTCTCAGGGGTGGAGGTGACGGTCTCCCGTCTGGGGGAGCTGCTTGCGCATGAATTCGCGCATGACCTGCATGTGTTCATGAATTCCCAATATTCCGACAGGGGAGGCTTTGCCAACGCGGAGGTTTGTCTGGTGGGGTTGCCCATGAACTCGCGTCTGTCGCGGATATTCTGGGAGCATTTTGTGATGCCCTGCAGGGTAAGGAAGTTGAAATGTGACCTGCTGCACTGCCCGGGCTACATTGCGCCGGTCAGCCAGCCGTGCCCGACGGTGCTTACAGTGCACGATGTGATAGCGCTGAAGCGCCCGGATTTATGCAAGATCAGCAACCAGCTTTACTACAAGCTGATGCTCGGGCGCAGCATCGCTGCGGCGAGACAGGTAGTAGTCCCCGGGGAAAACGTCAAGAACGACATAGTCCGCATTTTCGGCACGTCGCCGGAGAAGATAAATGTAATACCTTTCGCGGCATCCGAGGTTTTTTCCCCGGTGGTCGAGCAGGACATACTAGAACAGGTGCGCATCAAATACAGATTGCCCCATAAATTCATCTTGTTCCTTGCCAACCACGAGCCCAAGAAGAACATCGCTGGAGTCATCAGGACATTTGCTGAGTTCAGGAAGGAGCACAAGGACTATAAACTCGTCCTTGCCGGGCGTGCTGCATGGGGCACCAAGGAGGCGAGCAAGCTGTCGTACAAGCTGGCGATCGAAAGGGACATAATCTGGCCCGGCTTCATCCCCATAGCGGATCTTCTGGCGGTCTATTCTCTTGCCGATGTCTTTTTGTTCCCATCGTTCGAGGAGGGCTTCGGCATCCCGCTTTTGGAGGCGATGGCCTGCGGCCTGCCGGTTGTATGCTCCGACTGCGAGGGCCTGAAGGAGACATCCGCCGGCGCCGCGGTATGTGTACCCGCGGACAGCCACGTGCTCATGGCCGAGAAGATGTCGGCGCTGATAACCGACAAAAAGCTTCGCGAAAAGTATGTCAACAAGGGT
This sequence comes from Victivallales bacterium, assembly GCA_016930955.1. Lineage (GTDB taxonomy): Bacteria > Verrucomicrobiota > Lentisphaeria > Victivallales > JAADHT01 > JAFGFR01. The sequence continues at coordinate 13,473 of JAFGFR010000324.1, forward strand.
TTTGCCAGAGCCCGCGAGCTGACCTGGGAGAAGACCCTCAAGGCCACGGTCGAGGTTTACCACAAGGCTCTTGGAGGCTGACTCCGGTTCCCCGTCGAGCTGTCAGCACTGGTGAGTTTTTATGACGTGTGTTTTGCAGCCTTCTGGCGGGTCATTTTTATGTATGTAGAGCCGATTCCAAAACTCCGCGTGAACCGCGTTGGGAGCGCAGGCGCGGCAGACGGTGCGGCGAAATGGCTGGTGCATACCCGAAGCTGTCTGTGCC
>JAFGFR010000325.1 GCA_016930955.1 Victivallales bacterium
GATTAATTTTTGTCAATTAATAAAGATATACCAATTGACAATGTTAATCAACTACATGAAGTTGCACTTCGCTCTTGAATGTAGCACTTAGTCACAATTTTTTCAATCTTTTTGTTTTTTTCCTTGACAATAAATTATACGCTGTTATTCTTATTTCAAGAAAACAATGGAGAAATCTTGAAAAAAAGTTTGGGTAATGCAGTTTCAGGTGAGCGTCGGGGTGAGGTTTCGCTGCAGCGGATGTATGATTTTTCGGTGCTCCGCGAGATTCGCAAGGGGCGCGGACTGAGCCTGAGCGACATGTCGGACTGCAGCGGGGTATCGATAGCGGTGATATCGAAGCTCGAGCGTAACCAGACGGTTGCGGATCTGGACACCATCTACCGCTTAGGCAGGGTATTCGGCATGAACCCCTCTGAGCTGCTGTCGCTCGCGGAGAGCCGTTCCGCACAGAAACACACAGCCAGAAGCCACAAGTCTGGAGATTTCATCTTCCAGGAAGTCCGCTACGGCAACATCCGCTGTCTGTACGGCAGCGGAAAGTCGGGCAGCCGTGTTTCCGACCCGCGCGTGCACCAGGACGACTACGAGTTGTGCTGGGTGCTCGAGGGAAGGCTGTTGTTCCATCTCCCTCACGAGAGGACGGAGCTGAAGTCCGGAGAGGCAATTCAGTTCGACGCACTCCTCGAGCACAGCTATGAGGCTCTCGAGGACAGCCGCTTCCTGATCATACATATAAGGAAAAGCAAGAGATTCTGAGCTAGAAGGAGGTGTCAGGTTTCAGTGTTCAGGTTTCAGGAAAGGCTGAAACCTGTTCACGGTTCACGGTTCACGGTTCACGGTTCACGGTTCACGGTTCACGGTTATAGATTAGGGCGAAAGATTAAGTTGAAAGATTATGGTTTGCTGCATTACCAGTTGCTGGTTTTCATGAAACCTGAAAAGGAGTTTCTTATGATAATATCTGACTTGTCTCAGATCGAGGGGCGTGAGTATCCCGCGAGGCGGAGGACGCGGAATCTTGTCGGAGGCGCCGCGCCGATACAGGCTGCGAATTTCGCAATGGGCTATGTGAACCTGGAGCCCAGCGGGGGGCAGGTGCCGTGGCACAACCAGGAGCAGGAGGAGGTTTATTTCCTTGTCAAGGGTGAGGCGGAGATGTGCCTTGGCGAGGAATGTTTCACGATGCGTGAGGGGCAGGCGGTGTATATCCCCTCCGGGGTGTTCCATCAGATGACGAATGTGTCGGAGCATCCTGCGGTGATGATCTACGTGTACGGGCCGGCGGGGGATGTCGAGCACTGGAGGCAGGAGCTTTCCGGGACACTGCCCATGGCGGGGAAGGATGTGCCGCCGCTGCCGGAAGGGGCATTCCCGCAATGCGTCGAGCCGCCAAAGCAAAAACAGGGTTGAACAACGGATGTCAAGACGATATCATACAGAAATCAGATCAGCAGCACAAAGGAGAATGGGTTATGTCTAAGAGCAAGGCACACAGGGTCGGGGTGATCATGAACGGGGTGACCGGGAGGATGGGGACCAACCAGCATCTGATGCGTTCGGTGTCGGCGATAATCAAGCAAGGTGGCGTGAAGGTCTCCGAGACCGAGCGGATAATGCCCGACCCGGTGCTCGTCGGACGCAATGAGCTGAAACTGCGCAAACTCTCGGAAATATCGGGAGTGGAGAAGATATCCACCGACCTCGACTCGCTCCTGAAGGATCCCGCATACACCATATACTTTGACGCGCAGACCACTGAAAGACGCACCGAGGCAGTGAAAAAGGCCATCGCCGCCGGTAAGCACATATACTGCGAGAAGCCCACGGCCACGAACAGCCGCGAGGCGATGGAGCTGTTCAAGCTGGCCAAGGCCGCCAAGTTGAAGAACGGGGTGGTGCAGGACAAGCTCTGGCTGCCGGGCTTCATCAAGCTCAAGACTCTGGTCGAGACTGGGTTTTTCGGCAGGATACTGGCGATAAGGGGCGAGTTCGGGTACTGGGTTTTCGACGGCAAGCCCGTCCCGGCGCAGCGCCCGTCGTGGAACTACCGCAAGCAGGACGGCGGAAGCATGATACTCGACATGTTCCCCCACTGGAGATACGTCCTCGACAACGTATTCGGAAAAGTCAAGGCAGTCTCATGCGTGGCGACCACACATATCCCCAAAAGGATTGACGAGGAAGGCAAACCCTACAAATGCACAGCCGATGACGCGGCATTCGCGATGTTCGAGCTCGAGGGCGGGGTATTCGCCTCTTTCAACTCCTCATGGAGCGTCAGGGTCAGGAGGGACGACCTGCTCAACATCCAGGTTGACGGCACTCACGGCTCGGCGGTGGCAGGCTTGAGGCAGGTATATATCCAGCCACTCGCCGCCACCCCCAAACCGATCTGGAACCCGGATGCCGAAGACCTCACCGACTACTACAAGGACTGGACACTGATGCCCGACACCATCGAGTACGACAACGCATTCAAGGTCCAGTGGGAGCTCTTCCTCAAGCACGTGGTGTGCAACACCCCCTTCAGATGGACGCTCGAGGAAGGCGCAAAAGGCGTGCAGCTCGCCGAGAAGGCGATGGAGTCATGGAAGAAGAAGGCATGGGTAAAGGTATGAAAACAGCAAATCTCGGAGACCGATATCTGGGACTGCTGGGGAGGTGGGTCACTTCGGCACCTGGGTCGCTGTATATCCCCGACGACGGCAGCGGAACGGGGTGCTTCGGGATCGGCGACCACGGGCACTGGTCCATGCAGACCAACAACAATGCGATGGCCTCCCTGGCGGTGCTGTCGCACGCGGAGGGGTTGGACGAGAAAGCCGCCGGTCATTCCAGAGAACAACTCCTTGATTGCGCCCTCAAACTCCTCCGGTTCACACTGCGCTCGCACAAGGCTGGCCCGGGCACAGCCTACGACGGAGAGAAATGGGGATGCAACTGGATCAGTGCACTGTGCATCGAAAGGATGATGCACGGGATACATGCCCTCGGAGACCACCTGTCCGAAGAGGACCGAGAGATGTTCAGAAACATGCTCGTAGCCGAGAGCGACTGGCTTATAGACGGCTATGAGGTCGCCGCCGCGATAGATGCCCGTAGCGGCAAAAACCGGCCTGAGAGCAACATCTGGAATGGAACAATCCTGCACCGTACCGCCATGATGTTCCCGGACTGCCCGAGGAAGGATGAATATGTCGAAAGAGGCAACAGTTTCCTGCTGAACGGCATATCCGTGCCGGGGGACGCCATGGGAAGCCGCCAGATCGCCGGGCGGGCGTTGGGCGAATGGCATGTCGGGCCGAACTTCACAGAGAACTACGCCCTGCA
>JAFGFR010000326.1 GCA_016930955.1 Victivallales bacterium
CGCCGTGGCGATGGCCACCTCGAAGTGGTTCGACGCGCCGATCATCGCCGCCGGCGCCGCATCCCCGTAGCTCAAACCGATCAGCTTGGCCGCCGCGTACCCGAGCGCAAAGATCAGCACCGTCTGCAAAAACAGCGGGATGGCGATCCACAGTATGGTCAATGGGTTGCCGATGATGGTCTCTCCCTTGAAGCTGAAAAGCAGCACCAGCGTCGCCAGCAGCGCGACTATCGTGATCGGTGTCAAAACGTGCAGGAATTTCTCCTTGAACCATTCCTCGCCCTTGACCTTGATTATCCATTTCCTTGACAACGCGCCTGCCACGAGCGGCAGAGCCACGTATATCAGGATCGAAAGCAGCAGGGCCTGCCATGGCACGGGGAGCTTGCCTACGCCCAGGAGGAAACCGCCCAGGACACCGTAGAGCAGCAGCATCGTAAGCGAGTTCACCGCCACCATCACCAGCGTCAGGCCGTCGTTGCCCTTGGAAAGATAACCCCACACCAGAACCATCGCCGTGCAGGGCGCTATCCCCAGAAGTATGCACCCCGCGAAATAGCTTCTCCAAAGTGGCACTTCGAGCATTTTCACCCCTTCGACCAGCACCACTTGTCCGGCACCATGCATTGCGCCGACAGGGAGGTCCAGCCCGAACGGCATCTTCACGATATCCACCGCCTCCTCGCCGATCAGCCCCCGGAACAATATCCCCAAAAACAGCAAGGATATCAAGTACATCGTGAAGGGCTTGATGCACCAGTTCACGATGAGCGTCAGAAGCACCGGCTTGACGCTCTTCCCGGCCTTCACCACCGACGCGAAGTTTATCTTCACCATTATGGGGTACATCATCAGGAAAAGGCATATCGCTATCGGCACCGACACCACAGGCGCGCCGTTCACCTCCAGCGCCATACCGTCCAGCCGCGTCGCCAAACCCGGCGCAAGCTTCCCAATCAATATCCCAAAAACTATGCACAAACCCACCCAAACTGTAAGATAACGCTCAAAAATACCCGTCATCTTCCGCTCTTCACATGCTGCTCCCATATGTCACTCCTTATGTTTAGAACCAATTACTAAACTCCCCGTGGCCGCACCGTCTGCCGCCCCTGCGCTCCCAACACGGTTCACGCGGAGTTTTAAAACTGGCTCTTTAACCTTGAACTCACGACATCCATAACCTAGTACAATTTTATATTTCGTCAAACAACAAAATGGAGAAAATGTTTTTTTTGCATAATGAGCCGATTTCAAAACTCCCCGATTGACTTTGCTATCATCGCAAGTAGTTTCCCCAGAGTAGGGAAAACAAAATTTCTATCCGCACTTTTGAGAATGTGGGAGTGTGGATGGCGTAAGCAGAAGAGAATCTTTTGGCCAAGGTGAAATATTGACAGATTGTCATCTGGTAGGTGTTTATGAGAGATAGAGCATTGACATATCTGCGCGCAGCATTGAAGAGTCCCGAAGCAGACTTCCGCCCTGGGCAATGGGAAAGTATCGATGGGCTCATGGCCAGTCGAAGGTTGCTGGTTGTCGAGCGGACCGGTTGGGGGAAAAGCATGGTCTACTTCCTCGCCACCCGTTTGCTGCGCGACGCCGGAGCAGGTGTCAGCTTGCTGGTCTCACCCTTGCTTGCCCTGATGAGGAATCAATTGGAGGCAGCAGACCGAATCGGCGTTCGCGCCGCCACCATCAACAGCACGAATGCTGACGAATGGGCTGGGACAGAAAACGAATTGCGCTCAAAACGAATTGACATCTTGCTAATATCTCCCGAACGTCTGGCCAACGACAAGTTTCGCGATAACGTGCTGGCTCATATCGCGGACAGCGTGGGATTGTTCGTCGTGGATGAGGCTCACTGCATATCCGACTGGGGTCATGAATTCCGTCCTGACTACAGGAGAATTGTACGTGTCCTGCAGGCTTTGCCCGGCAATATCCCTGTTCTGGCGACCACAGCGACTGCCAACAACCGCGTCGTTGGCGACGTGGTCGGGTAGCTCGGCAAGGATATAAAACTTGTAAGAGGCCCTTTGGTGCGTCCAAGCCTCAGGTTACAGAACATCGCCATGGCAAGTCCGGCAGCGCGTATGGCTTGGCTTGCTCAAACAATACCCACCTTGAGCGGAAGCGGGATTGTTTACACCTTGACGCAACGCGATGCCGAGCGGGTGGCAGAGTGGTTGCGGATCAACAAGATCGCGGCTGAAGCATATCATGCCGATGTCAATGGCGTTGAGGAAGAAGGCCCATCGCGTCGGGAAGATCTCGAGCAGAAGTTGCTCAGGAATGAACTGAAAGCCCTGGTGGCAACAGTTGCTTTGGGAATGGGGTTCGACAAGCCCGATCTTGGATTTGTCATTCATTTTCAACGTCCGGGTTCCGTTGTCCATTACTACCAGCAGGTTGGCCGTGCGGGGCGTGCCCTCGACCAGGCGTTCGGAATACTTTTGCATGGGGAAGAGGATGACCAAATGAAAATGATGAGTGAGGACGCGAAGACTATTCTGTTGTTGTGTGGGCATCTGGGCAGTGATGGCGAAGTTGACCCATTGAATCAGGGCGAGTACAACACTGTTGTTCGCTGGTTGCTGGAGAACAAACTGCGGCCGGCGGATCTGCTCGCGGGCGACCACGTTCCTGATTTGGTGCGTGGAACCTGTATCGAGGGAAAACGACTGTCGAATCTGCTCAAGCGCGGCGTAAAGCTTGGATTCGCTGTGGGAAAATGGAATCAGAGTGGCATTTGGGTCGTTTGCAGAAGTGATCACGATTATCCTGCTCGGTACAGGACTCATTTGAAGGAGAAAGCACCCCCCGATTCTGTTCGGTGCAGGAGAACAATCTCTTTTGCAGGGAGGCGGACTTGCATCGGAAATGCCATGGGCCGCAACAAGCTCATTTATGCACTTGCCGAATATGGTCTGGTTGTCAGCTCCGATTACCAAAAAGGCGGCACATGGGAGGGGGCAAAGGAAGAGCTGAAACGAGAAAACGGCCGTCCTGTATTTGTGCGAAACGAAGCAAATGTGCCCAGAGGGAATCAGGAGCTTCTTAAGATGGGCGCCATGGCATTTCCCCCCGAATGCCTGGCCGGAAACATCCGCGATGCGCTGGAAAAGGCAGTCGGGGCAAGAGTCGTGCATCATGAATTACAGCTCGAACCTGTAGTTGATGTGCCGGAAGAGGCGGCAAATGCGCCAGTGACGAAACTTTTTGAAACAAATTACGATTCAAATAGCCTGGCTGAACCGGCGATGGCCAAAGAAGCTCCGTCGCCAGCCATTCAAACTGTCACATCTGCCCCGAGATCAGTGCTGGAGGCTGTAAAGCCATTGATTCTGCGAGCTTTGGACACCCCCAAGACAGTTCAGGGCCTGGCCATGGCTCTGGAAGTTAAAAAGCCTCAGGCACAAGATTGGATAAGAATGTTGATCTCAGAAGGCGTTCTGGAGGAGCAAACGAAGCGTAATGGGAAAAAGATTGCGGTTCGGAAGCCAGATGAAGAGTTAAGATTGGGCTGGAGCAAAACAGATGCCGGGCCTTAGAGCCGATTACCAAACTCACCGCAGGCGCGAGGATCGCGATTGGATTCAATCCGCCGTCCTTTTGCGTCCGGCAATGAGGAAGACTGGATAGTCGCGGTGCTCCCTGGGGATGCCGTAGACAGTCCTTGAAGAGATGTCGCAAAAACCGAGTTCTGCAAGCTGCGCCGAGATCACCTCCGGCGAGAATCCCTTGTGCGGCACGCTACAGTCGCTGTGGAAGGATCCATCCTCCTCCTCGAGGTCGGCCAGGGCCAGCCAGCCTCCGATTTTCAACATGGATGCAAGACGGGCGAGGAAGCCGGACGCGTCGGCGACATGATGCAAAGTAAGCGAGGAGAATATCAAATCGTATTCCCCGGCTGTAGTGGCATCCTTCTCGATGTCAAGGGATTTGGCGCTCAGGTTCCTGATCTTGCGCTCCGCTATTCTTCTGTTTGCCTCCTCGATCATGCCGGCAGAGTTGTCGGCGCATACCACCGAGCCGAGCTTTTCCGAAAGCAGCATGCTGAGGGACGCGGTGCCGCATCCGTATTCCAGCGCCCGCCATTTCTTTGACAGGGGCATCGCCGAGCAGATGTGCCCGGCGAGGACGGAGTAATACTCTGCACGGTAGGCCTTCTTGTCCCAGTCCGCGGCGGCCGAGTCAAATGAACTGCTCATAGTCCGCTCAACATCCCTTTCAGGTCGTCCCTCACGAAATCTTTGATCTTGTCGCGGACTTCTCGGTAGCACTCAAGAGCCTCCTCCTCGGTCTTTGCGAATTTCGCAAGTGCCGGCGGATCCTCGAAGCCGACGTGGACCACCTTTGTCTTGCCGGGGAAGATCGGACAGCTCTCGTGGGCGTGCCCGCATACAGTCACGACCAGATCGAAGTTGATCGCGTCAAGCTCTGAAAGCAGCTTCGAGCGGTGCCCGGATATGTCCACACCGGCCTCGGCCATCACCCTGACGGCC
>JAFGFR010000001.1 GCA_016930955.1 Victivallales bacterium
ATATGGAGAGCCGCGACAGACAACGACGGCATACGCAAATGGTCCGGACAGGAAAACAAACCCCTCGGACAGTGGATCGCGGCTGGGATTGACAATCTAAAAATCCTCTCGGCAAAGGCAAGCCCAAAAGAAAAAAACTCGATAGTGATCAAAAAATCACGCGCAGGCACAGACCCGAGGCTCGATATCGAGCACACGCAGATTCTCACAATGACCGAGACGCAGTCCATCGAGGTCGAGAACATTGTAAAGGCCCACAAAAGCCTTCCATCGCTCCCGAGGATAGGCGTGGTCATGAGCACCGCTCCGGGGTTCGATAGCCTAAGATGGTTCGGCAGAGGCCCGCACGAAAACCATATAGACCGAAATGCCGGCGCTCCAGTGGGACTTTATCATGGAACCGTGGAAGAGCAGTTCGTGCCTTACATCATGCCACAGGAAAATGCCAACAAGACAAATGTCAGATGGTTCGAGCTTTCCAACGGCAAGACTAAAATCACCTTTATCGCAGACCCGCTGCTCGAGTTCTCCGCAAGACATTTCACCTCCGAAGACCTCTTCGGCGCACTCCACACCAGCGAGCTCAAGCCCAGGAAAGAGACAATCGTGAGCATAGACTGCATCCAGCGCGGAGTGGGAACCGGGAGCTGCGGGCCACAGACCCTCGAAAAATATTGTGTCGCCCCCGGAGAATATGACTTCAGATATGAGTTAAGGGCCAGTCCTCTAAGGGGATAGCGTCCCCGGCAGTGGGCCGCAGTCAAATAGAGCAAGGCCTGCCGGGCTTCGCAGCTAAGGATGTGGCGGCGGAGAAACTGATGTTTCGGAGCCAGTTTCAAAACTCCGCGTGAACTGCGTTGGGAGCGCAGGCGCGGCAGACGGTGCGGCGAAACGGCTGGTGCATACCCGAAACTGTCTGTGCCTGCCATTTCGCCGTGGCGAATGCCGTGCCCCCGCCCCAACCCTTTGGGCGGCAAGCTCTTTTGGCGCGAATGCCACGCCGGAGCGGTCGGGACAGACCATACAGGTATGCACGCTCCCGCATCGGCGTGGCCTCGCATCTAAAATAGCAGGCCGCGCGGCCACGGGTAGTTTTGAAATTGGCTCTTCGGGCATCAGTTCTTTTCGATCTCGACCCCTCCGACCAGGCGTCTCGCGGTGACCAGTGCGTCTGCGCGGACGGTGTACTGCCCGGAGTCGAGTATCTTCTGTCCCGTCAGCGAGCGTTTCTCTGTGGCGACCTTGAGATAGTGCAAGGCCTTCTCGCCGTCTGCGCGGTTCGCGTCAGAACCCGATGAGATGAGATCCTCCGCCTTCTTCCTGATCAAAAGGCTCTGCATCTCAAGGATTTCCCCTATAGTCGCCGCAGCGTCGGTTGAGAGGCTGTCCAAAGCGACTCCTCCAACCAGATGGTGCGCACAGAGCAGGTTCTCGAAACAGTAGCTGTAGTTGAAAGGATGTATGATGTGTGGCGCTTGGGGCAGGGTGGGTGGCCATTGGCCGTCGCTGTTGTAGCTGTTGGTCAGGTGGAACCACGCGCGGTCGGCCACGGATCGGGGGAGGGGCTCGGACGCGGATTCAAGTTTGTCCCTGATCAAGTCCTGCCACGGGCGCAGCATTCGAGCCATCGGGGTGGAGGCCCATGTGCTCGCCAACGCGCCGTGCCATGCGGCATCGTCGTCCCATGTTATCGGCTGTTGGTTGGGTGTAAGTTGGCATGCGTCGGCAAAGCTGATGAAATCCCCGCGCGCCTTCACCGCATCCACCAGGGCGATAAGTTTGTCCTTCGCGTCAGGGACACGCTCGAACACATTGTCAGGCTTGTTTTGGTATTTCAGTCGGAACCACCCGTTGGTGCCGATATATTCGGCGTCGTCGGCAAAAATGACCAGTGCGCCCTCCCCCATCCCGGCACGGTCGCCGCTGTAGCGGTCTATTGTCGCGAGATATTCCTCGTGAGAGTATCCCGGCATACCCATGAAGTACCTCACCGCGTACTGGCATACCCTGTCCGAACGCAGAAAGACCCTGAGTTGCTCGGGCTCGAGCCCGAGCACATGATTGAAGGGATAATGCAGAGCGTAGTCGTCGGCAGGCAGGTCAAACTTGAAGTCGAAATTGTAGAAGTTCTTCTCCTTGGTGGTCTCTTTCTCGTATATCTCCGGCCTTTGAGGCCCGCCGCCGGGACCTCTCTCGCAACGGCTGTATGACTCGAAGTCCCCGGTAAGGTACTTGTATCCGGCGGAAAGAACTTGTCTGGGCACATATGAGCGCCATCCGCATTCCGGATTCCAGAAACTCTCGGGACGCATCCCGAGTATGCGTTCATAGGCACGCATTGAAAACTCAAGAGTCTTCAGACCGTCCCCCTCGGGGAAGTTCGGAAGCATCGGGTGCGCATAAGGAGACCCCATGAACTCACACGTCCCGTCATGGATGGCATCCTTCAGTTTCACCACCACGTCGGGGGCATATTTCTCCATCATCTCAACAGTGTAGCCGCTGGCCTCGAAAACGTACTTTGTCCCAGGGAAGTTTTGCCTCATCGTGTCGAAAGTCATCTCATAGGCCTCTCGTACCACAAACTCGTAGTTGTCGGGTGTGAGATAGGCATAGTTCAAATTGGCATGGAATATCGCTACATACTTCATTTTCCACCTCTGTTTTACTTTTTGACAAATTTACTTTTATTTCACGAGCTTGAATATTTCCTTCATCTCAGCCCATGTTCCCCCACCATCCGCCTCGGGCACACGCTCCTGAAAACCCGCCATAAGCTCCTCCCACTCGGCGACACGAGGATGCGATGCACGATACAGACGCGAGAACTCTTCAGGATCGAAGGAGTCGACAGTCCGTACCAGCATGAAAAGCCGACACCCAAGCCTCCAGATTTTCACGTCCTCAACACCATGCCTTTTGAGCCCAATGACCACCTCAGGCCAGATATTGGCGTGATGTTCCTCGTAGCGGCTCACGACCCCCGGGTCGTCTTTCAAATTAACTGTAAAAGCGTATTCCTTCATTATTCCACCTCGCATTTTCTGGGCCCACAGTTTTTCCATGACCTGCGCCGGAACCCGACATTGTCCACTGGGGGGCCTTTGGGGAACTTTATGTCATGCTTCGATTCCACGGCTGCGGGATCCGCGACTACAGACCTCCTGTCGTTGCCGACAGCAAGCCGATGTTTTCCAGAGTACAGCTTTCGACCGAGCATTTCCTTGACCATCGGAGCTCTATCGCTCCCGGCACATGAACCGCGCCCTGAAGGGAGCTTCCCAAAGGCACATCCGCCAGCCGCATCCGGTCATGCTTGAGGAAGTCGGGCCATCGGCGAATGCCAGTCGGAGTTCCCATCCTTGTCTCAATCCAGTAATGCAGGACAACTATCTCCCGCATCGAGTAGCTCCCCGGCCTTACAATCACGAGGGCTTCCCCCCTTAAATCACCGCGTCTGCGAATTTCGCGGAGCGCATCGCGCGCACCGGCAAGCGTGCCCCAGGGCTTCCCCGCGCTGCCGTCTTTATCGTCATCCCCTTCCAAAGAGATATAGAATCTACCCTTCATATTGACCTCCTCTTTCTCTTGACAGAAGTTAAGATGCCACATTTTTTCGTTTAGTCCAGCCATGTTTCAATGCTTTTAAGCTTGAGAGCCAACTTCAAAACTCCCCTTGGCCGCACCGTCTGCCGCGCCTGCGCCCCCAACACGGTTCATGCGGAGTTTTGAAATCGGCTCTTGACATAACACATCTGCCGGATGTACCGTAAGACCTTAACATGAACAGCAAATTACAGAGCCAGTTTCAAAACTACCCGTGGCCCCGCGGAGTTCTGAAATCGGCTCCTCATTATATCATGATACTTGGCCTGTCGGGGTTGTTTGTCTGGCTTGCAGTATCGAGTATATCCGGCAAGGCCCCGATCTATGACGAGCCTATCCATGTCGCGGGGGGGTATGCCGCACTGAAGGCCGGGGACTTCCGCATAGACCCCGAAAATGGTGTTCTGCCCAACATGTGGGGAGCACTGCCTCACTGCATCTTGGATTCCGGACTAAAAATCCCTGACAAGGCCGATCCGATGTGGCGGGAACATAACAGATGGCGTCTGACACAGAAGATTATGTTCGCCCCGTCCAGCGACCATGACAAAATTTTTCTCCTGTCAAGGATGATGTTCATCCCAGTCGCCCTCTTGGCAGCCCTCACCGTCTATGCCGTATCTTTGCGGCTGTGGGGAGCCAGGGGAGCCTTGGTCTCCCTGGGCGCTTTTTCACTTAGCCCCACAGTTCTCGCCAATAGCGGTCTCGTGAAATCCGATATGTTCTGCGCCTTGCTGATGCTGCTCTCAGCGTATTATTTCTGGTTGATCATGGAAAAACTCACCATTGCCAGGCTGTTGTGTTTTATCTCCTCTTTCTCCATGCTATGGATTTCGAAGATGTCTGCCCCGATAATCATTCCAGTGCTCCTGGCCATCCTCCTTGCATCAAGCCTACTTAGGGCCAGTTGCCATGTTGACATCATAAACTGCAGATGCCGTATCAGAAAATGGTATTTACGGGCGGGGCTTGCTTTTTTGCTGCTGGCTGTCTCATCCGTTTTTTCCCTGGCGCTTATTTGGAGCGCCTACGGGTTCAGGTACTCGATGCTGCCGGACAACAACGGATCCTACGAATTGTCTATACTCTGGGAGAAGTTGACGGAGGGCAACAAACTGCCTGAAAAAACAGTCGACCTCTTACGTAAGCACAGGATTCTCCCCGAAGCATATCTCTATGGCATGGCCTATGTCGTCAAGAACTCTCGGTCCCGAGATGCCTTCCTCGACGGAAAATACAGCAACAGAGGCTGGTATTCTTTCTTCCCGCTTTGCTTTGTCTATAAAACCCCCATTCCAATTATCCTTCTGTCCTGCATTGGCCTGGCATCTCCTTTCATTTGCTCATTCAAGGATAAATCCCGGCATTCCATCGTTTTCCTATGGCGCCTTTCTCTGCCCCTGTCCCTTGCCCTCATATATTTCTTGTCTGCCGTGGTCAGCAACCTCAATATCGGGCACCGGCACCTTATTCCTGTTTACCTGCCGCTTTTCATCATCGCCGGCGGCGCGGGGCTCGCACTGAAAAAAAATAAATGGGCAAAATCCATGATCCTCATCCTTTTCTCCGCACTCGCTGTTGAAAATTTTCTCATCTATCCACATTACCTGTCATATTTTTCTCCAATCGCAGGAGGCCCCTCGAAAGGGTATCACCGTCTGGTTGACAGCTCCCTCGACTGGGGGCAGGACCTGAAACCTCTGAAGCAATGGCTTCGTGCCAACCGCACAGACGACAGCAAAGTCTATATCTCATATTTCGGCTCTGTTGATCTCGACGCATACGAAATGATGCAGAAAAGACTCCTCTGCGACCTTGAACAAGTCTCGCACTCACTTTTCAGATTAGAACCGGGGACATACTGCATCAGCGCCACGATGCTGCAGATGGCATATTTCCCGGATCTCGCACAATGGAACGAGAAACACGAACGGGATCTCCAGTTTTATCAGAAATATTTCGACTTGTTGCACTCGGCATCCAATGACCCACACGAGGTACAACGGCTGGTAAGACAGCATGGCCGAGATTTCTGGGAGGACTCTCTCAGAAATCATGAAAAATTGCGTTTTGCGAAACTCGCATCGCTACTGAGGAAACGCAAACCGGATAAAATGATAGGATTCTCATTCCTCGTCTTCGAGCTCTCGGACGAGGATATAACGATGTTCTCAGGCAAAAGATGAACGGATGACGAGTATTTTCCATCGTCCACCATTCTCGTCGCCGCCATCGTCAACCGAGATGGGAAAGGAAATGAAATCGGCTCAAAAACAAAGGAGAACAGAATGAGCGGGAAAGTTGTGCCGAGTCAACGTCAGCGTCAATTTCAGGAGTGGGAGTTTGGCATTTTCTGTCATTTCGGTATCCGCACCTTCCATGAAGGGCACCGGGACTGGGACGAAAAGGAGATGAATCCTGGGAATTTCAATCCGACGGCTCTTGATTGCAGGCAGTGGGCAGCGACTGCCGCCAAAGCCGGAGCCAAATATATGGTGCTGACCGCCAAGCACCACGACGGCTTCGCCAACTGGCCCAGCGCACATACCGAATTTTCCGTCGCCAACACCCCGTGGCGCGGCGGTGGAGGCGATGTGGTAAGGGAGTTTGTGGAGGCCTGCCGGCTTCACGGTTTGAAAGTTGGCCTCTACTACTCGCCGGCGCAATGGCCGCCCCGCGGGGAAGGCAAGGACTATGACGACTATTTCATCGGCCAGGTGTCCGAACTCCTCGAGGGATACGGGGAAATAGACATGCTGTGGTTTGACGGCTGCGGCTCGGAGAACCATCAGTACGACTGGGCAAGGATCGTCGGTGAAATACGCAGGATGCAACCGGATATCCTGATATTCAACATGGGTGGGGATCCGGATTACCGTTGGGTCGGCAACGAGGTCGGACTCGCCCAGTTCCCCTGCTGGAACACCGTGGACGCCGTCGATTTCTCCATCCGGACGGATGCAGCAGAAAAACTACAGGGAAAGAAATGGCTTCCGGTCGAGTGCGACTGCATGATCAGGGATGTCAACTGGTTCTGGAGCGAGAGAGACGAGCACACAGTCAAGAGCCCTGAGGAACTGCTAGGCATCTACTACTACTCCGTCGGCAGGGGGGCAAACCTTCTGCTTAATATCGGCCCGGACAGAAGAGGCCTCCTGCCTGAAAAGGACATATCAAGCCTCAAGGCAATGGGCGACGAAGTCAAGCGACGATTCGGCGAGCCCCTGGCCGAACTCAAGGACTTTACCCGTGCAGGCGATGCCGAATGGGTGCTCGAGCCAGCTGCATACAAACATTGCGCAAACGAGGTCTCGGGAACACTTACTCTTGACCACATTGTACTCCAGGAAGACTTGTCAAACGGCGAGAGTGTCAGGAGATTCAAAATAAGCATAGTCCCATATCTTTCAGCACCGGCTCCCATCACCGTGTTCGAGGGATACAACATCGGGCACAAGGCAATATGCCATTTCCCTCTAATCAGGGCAAAAAAAATCATCGTCCAGGCCACCGAATACGACCAAATTCCAGAACTGCGCTCAATCAGCGCATACAAGACCTGCTGAGATTTTGCTTCTCAGGGCGGTCGAGCGCGTCAACCGGACGGTCAGGCCAGACATAACGCTTGTTTTAGGCGATATCCACAATGACGGGCGCGCCAAACATGCGGGGGCTGACCGACTTGGCGCGATCCACGCGTTGCCGGTGAAGCTGCCAAAGGGAATCCCCTTGAAGGCCGACTTCCCGCCCCGTTACGACGTTTTTGTGCCGTATTGCGCAAACCGTTATAGCTTTAATAACAATAAATCCAGCGCTCTTCCTGCCTTAATAGCACTGGCACTCGGGCTTGTCAATGCTGAAATATTATTTTTGTCACATAAAATTTACGGTTTCAGCAAGCTCGGCCGATTTTCGGCAGGCTTTCCTGGACAATAACAATTTGATAAAAACTTGCAACGCGCGCTTGACATGGCAATATTCTCGCGGTACAATTAACTTGAGTGGGTTACTGTGTTCAGCCCAACATGAGGTGAGGAATGAGCGTGAACAGACACGGCTTCAAACGGAATACCTCGCGGACTTTCCTGATGGTTCTGGCGATTCTTGCAGTCGCCCTAGGTTTCCCGGCCACGGTTTCGCCTGGGGCGGTGCCGGTCACAGCTACCAAGGGAAACTGGTCTGGGAAATGTTGCCGGAGGACTGGAACCTGGATCTGTGAGAGTAACCGCATACGAAGGAGGCTGCAATGGTTATCCCGAGGGAAAGTATGACAAAAGAGCCAATTTCAAAACTCCGGAGCCAATTTCAAAACTACTCGTGGCCGCACGGCCTGCTGAAACTGGTGGCCTTCGGCTTCTTGCTGCTACCGGCTGCCGTTGTCGCGGAAGCGAACCGGAGGGTTGATTGATATGAGCACGATATTGATTCCCGGCTGGGCCGTGCCGCTAGGTCTATATGATCCCTACAATTCCGACCGGATTGTTGACTTCGGTTTTTCCCAAGCCGACAAACACACTCTTGCGGTACCCGCTGAATTGCCGGACTTCTCATACACACCCGACGAGAGTGAAAAGGCATCAGGGGGAAATCTCGTCGTCGCGCATTCCCTCGGCGCCCTCGTGGCTTTGCGAATCTCGCAAGAGTTTTCAGACTTCGGGCGCTTCGTCGTCATTTCCGGATTCGCGAGGTTCACGAGTGCCGAGGGCTACGATCACGGCAAGCCAGACTCGGGCGTGGCCATGATGCTCGGAGCCTTACGTCTTTCCTCGGGGATGGTTTTGAGGAAGTTCTACGAGAACATGTGCCATCCGGCGGCCTTTGATATCCACCCTCCCGGCAAGCCTGATGTGCAGCGGCTTGCCGCCGGGCTCGAGCACTTGCGCAAGACCGACTTAAGAAGTTCATTGAAGGATATAGCCAACCCGTTCCTGGTGATCCATGGCGATTCCGACAGGATTGTATCGCCCCGCCTGGCTGAGTTCCTCGCCACCAACATACCGGGGGCAAAGCTCGAGATCATCCCCGGGGCAGGGCATGCACTCCCGTTCACTCATGCCGAAAAATGCTTGTCCCTGATCAATGAATTTCAGACATCCCTGCCTTGATGAAGTTCAGATATCCTCACCTCCGGGAAGTTAAAGCGGCTCCATCAAGGGTTAAGCGGAGCAAAGTCGTCGGTGATGATCCGTGCGCCGGATATCTGCATCTTCAACACCTCGTCAGGTATTCGGGTCGACATGAAGGGCTCGAGCTTGAAGTTCCACCGGTGCTCCCGGTCAAGCTCTTGCGCACGCCGCAGCATGCCATCGCCATCCAATGGGTTGTCGTTCGATGCCAGGACAATGAAATTCGTCTGCCCGGGAGAGATGAAGACGGCGACGTTGGGAAACACCTCCCTCACCGTCGCAAGCTGACTGTGCAAAAGCAACACGTCCCCGAAATTCGCGATATTCGCAACCATCACGCCTCGGGGGGCGAGGCATCTGGATATATTTTTGAAAAACTCGACCGTGGTCAGGTGGAAGGGTATCTCCTTGTGGTTGAACGCATCTATGAAGATTATGTCGAATGTCTCCTTCGAACGGTTGACAAATACCCTGCCGTCGGAGATCACCACGTCCATCCCGCCGTCCGCATGGAAGCCGAAAAACCTCTCCGATATGGGCTGAATCGCAGCGTCAAGCTCAACGACCGTCATACGCACATCAGAATTGACGCGCCTCATAAACATAGGCATTATCCCAGCACCCAGCCCGATGAAAAGCACTCTGCAAGGAGCAGCCTCAAATGCCGCAAGAGATAGAAACGAGAACTGCATGAACTTCGGATGGACCTCCTCGGGCGCTTCAAAACGGATATAACCCTGGGAACCCTTCCTGGGATTGAAGACGAGATGTCTGAATCCGCTCTCGTCGTCCTCGACCGTTATGTCGAAATACTCGGTCTCCTGATGGTATACCACGTTAGAGTTAGGGGGTCGGGGAAGAAATACGCTCCACAAATGCTGCCAAAACGACACTTCCGGCATCTTGAACGGCTCGGCGGAGCCTTCGCCACCACCAGACAGGCATTGCGGCAGGCCCGTGGTGCATGCAAACAAAACTGAAACAAGCACCATCAGCTTCCTGAAACCCACGGCAAGCCGCCTTTCAGACACTCCGTCTTGAAGCAAGCTGCCTGATCGAGACAAGCACTTCCGACCTGCCGCATTTGGCGAACACCGCCTCGAAGATGAGTGGCTCTGCATTTTCTTTCTCTATGTCGAATGATATGGTCTGCGGGTCTTTCGACCCGAGTGCCAGCTGAAGGGCCTGAAGGCATTTCTCCGCTGCATTCCCAGGCCACTGCAATATGGTCGAGCCGAGCATCTCACCGGGATTCATAAAGGGCTCGAAACCCAGAGGCTCCTTGATGTCAAGTATCTTGCCAGACTTGTCCAGCCTGAGCAGCATGTCGGGAATCGAGTCTATCATTGCCCGGATCTTGGTCTCGGTCCTCCTGGCATCGCTGGCAATCTTGAACCTCGCCCTCTCGGACTGCATATAGTTCTTGACGACATGGAATGACATCACCGATATGACGATCAGAATCAAAAAAGTCAGCAGCACCATGGCAGTCGACATGATATTCACCGAGCGGTAAACCTCGTCAAGGTATACTCCCGCCCCGACAACCCAGTCCCACTCACGGTAACGCTTAACAAAACTCGTCTTGTCCTCAATGTCCCCCGGCGAGTCCTTAAGCTTCCACTTGTAGCTCACGAAATCACCCTCGCCTTCCCTCACGGCCTCGATGAACTCCCGAATGAAGTACTTCCCATCGGCATCTCGCAACATGCCATGGTTGTGCCCCTCAAGCTCCGGGGAATAGGGGTTGACGATCACATTCCCCCTCATGTCAATGATCCAGAAGTAGTTCTTCATGTCCGTGCCGAAGCGAAGGCCTCTGATATGCTCTCTGGCAAATTCCTGCGCCTGCCCCTTGGTGATGGTGCCAGACTCGGACAGGGAATTGTAGAAATCAAGGCATTGCCACGCTGTGACGACGATGTCCCTGACGGCGGCCTTCTCTTTTTCTATCTGGTTCCTGCGTACCATCGGGATAATGACAAAAAACAACGCAGACACAAACACCGCCGCCGTGACGAAGAAAGGCAGGATCGTGCCGAAAACCATTCTGTTCCTCGCTCTCGTCATATGAACCTAACTCCCTGGTTTGAAAACCCTTCCCCTCTTGGGGCGGCGACACGCTTCAGCACGACAACTGGCCTGATCTGCCGTTGCAGTGCTGAATACCTGCCCACACGAACACTTCTAGCGCTCGAACATCTCGCGGATGCGCTTCCCCGTGACCTCGACCGGATGCTTGCCTAGCTCCTCACGCCTCTTAAGAAGATTAGGAGCGCCGTTCTTGCTTTCAGCCAGCCATTCCTTCGCAAACTGACCGTTCTCGATAAGCTTCAGAGATTCCTTCATGCGCTCCTTCACATCAGGTGTGATGATCTTCGGGCCGTTGTAGTACTCGCCCCACTCCGCAGTGTTCGAAATCACAGCATTCATATTCTGGATGCCACCCTCGTAAATCAAGTCAACGATTAGCTTAAGCTCGTGGACACACTCGAAATATGCCATCTCCGGCGGATAACCGGCCTCGACCAACACCTCGAACCCCGCCTTCATCAGGTCAACGCAGCCGCCGCAAAGCACGTTCTGCTCACCGAAGAGATCCTCGTAGGTCTCCTGCTCGAATGTGCACTCAAGGCAGCCAGCACGGGTGAACCCCATGGACTTCGCCATCGCCAACGCGATCTCGAGAGCCCTCCCGCTGGCGTTGTTCCTCACGGCCACAAGCCCGGGGACTCCGAATCCCGCCAAGTATGCCTTGCGCTCTTCCGTCGCAGGACTCTTAGGCGCAACCATGATCACGTCAACATCATCGGGCGGGAGTATCTGCTTATACACTATGTTGAAGCCGTGCGAGCACGACAATGCCTTGCCGCCCTTCATGTGATGCTTGATGTCCTTCTCGTATACAGGCCCGTGGAACTCGTCGGGTAAAAGTATATGCACCACATCGGCCTTGGCCGCCGCGTCCGAGATGCTCATCACCTCGAAGCCGTCCGAAACGGCCTTGTCGTACGAGGGATCCTTGATCGAGCCTATGATCACATTCACACCCGAGTCACGCATGCACAGCGCCTGCGCAGAGCCCTGGCTCCCGTACCCGACAACAGCCACCGTCTTCCCCTTAAGGATCGCAACATCCGCATCCTTGTCATGTAGAATCTTGATCATGCCTAAACCTCCATAAATTGCCGACAATGATATCTTTAAGTATCCCCTCCAGCCCAGCCATTTCCATGGTCCAGCTGGACATGCCCTAACCTGCTCCCGCCGAGAGCCCCGAGTCCCCGGACAGGGCAAAAAATTGAGCCCTAACATAGAACTCCCCAGACATTTTGCAAGCCGCATAGCAAAAAAAAACTCGAAAACCACGGGAAATCACGCTTGCCTTTGGCATCCTTGTTGCTATCTTAACACCCCTCGGGCGACCGGGGCCGTAGCTCAGTCGGTTAGAGCAAGCGACTCATAATCGCTTGGTCGCAGGTTCGAGTCCTGCCGGCCCCACCAACATGAAAAATCCCAGGCTCAAAATCCAGACAACGAAGTCCCAAACAAATGCAGAACCCCTACGGCATTGGCCACAAAAAAATGGCGGAAGCGGGGTCGAACCTATGATTTGACAACAAGCAAATCCGGGTTACGTTATTTCGCCGGTGTAAGAGTTTATTATCCCGGAGATGCAAAGTAAAGGCTACATTCAAGAGCGAAGTGCGACTTCATGTGGTTGATTAATATTTTCAATTGGTATATCGCTCAGGCGCGCGGCTTGTCCGCGTCGCCTGCGGCCAATGGTTGGAACTCCGTTTCTGTTTCTCCCGCAGGGGCGCTGAGGCGTAGAGAATTCATTCTTCAAGGCCGTTGGCACAACGGGTAATGCCGGTCTTCATCAGGTCTTCGCCAAAGTTCAACAGATACCCGAGTTTGCAACCCGTTAGTCGCAGGTGGGTCTGCACCTGCTTCTTGTGCGCAGCACTCACGCGCTCCACGGACTTGAGTTCCAGGATCACCTTGCTCTCGACGATCAGGTCTGCCCGGAAACCCTCGTCAAACCTGATGCCCTTATACTGGATCGCCACAGGGATTTGACGCTCGGCCTTGAGCCCGCGCTCACCGAGTTCACGGGCCAGGATGACTTCGTAGACGGTTTCCGGTAGTCACGGCCCCAGTTCGCGATGCACAGCAATCGCCGCTTCGACCACCGTCGTTCCGATTTTGTTTTCCGTCATCCTCTGCGCCTCCGCGCGAGTCATTTCCTTCACTGGTTCCAACTTTATCAATTGATCAAAATTATATTGCCGACAAGCTTTGCCAGAAAAATCATCTTCCCGGTTGTTTGGAGATTTTCAGTCTTTTTCCTCATCGGGAACAGAACTTCCTGTTCCCCTGCAGTCCTCAGCCTCGTCGAGGAGCATCACAGGTATTCCTTCCCTGACCGGGTACCTACGTTTGCACTTTTTGCATTCGAGCTGGCTTGTCTCCTCGATTTCCCTCAGCTCGGACTTGTCCGCGGGGCATACCAGGATGTCCATAAGTTCCTTGCTTATCAACTTCATATCACCATCCTTATCTTAGTTGTTTTTTTTACTGCATCGTGTTGTGTTCACTTGAATTTCAGCTCTTTCCAGAACTGGGATGCGGGCTTCTTTTTTTCAGACCATGTGAAGTCGATGAACTCGATATCCTTGAATTTCTTCAGGAATTCGATATCCATATTCCTTGCCTGAAACGGCAAAGTGAGTTCCCTCAGGCCTGTGCATTTTTTCAGGGGCGAGATATCCTCGATAAAGATGCAGTTGTGTATGTTCAGATGGGTCAGGGGCATCTTCGCAACCGGGGCAATGTCCTTTATCTTGGTGTTGGACATCCCTAACCAACTTAGTTTGAATTTCTTCACATCCTCCAGGTCTCTGACGTCGGTGCCATAAATCCCCAATCCGGTCAGCTTCAGGTTTTTTATAGGGCTAAGGTCCCATAATGGGTTTCCCCCCAGATTCAGCTCTCGCAGGTCGCGCAACGCGGCCAGCGGGGCGATATTGATTAGGTTGCAGTACTCCAGATTTGCCTCGACGATTCTGCCTTCCTCGACGACGAACCGGCCAGTCTCGGTGTATGCCGGATTGAGGGATTTGAGTGCCTTATGCACCTCGTTGGGAGTCTTGAGTCTTTTGAACGAGCGGATTTGCTTTATTTCCACCGGCGGTGTTTCTGGCGGGGGAAGTGGTGCGGGCACGAAGCCGAAAGGGCCGCCGGCTAGAACTTCGGGGAACTCCTCTCGTATCTGGTCCATGGCCTCCTGCACCCTTGCCGCACCTTCCTCGTCGGTTTTTTTCAGGCGTTGTTTCCTCAGTTCATCGAGAGCGCCCATGGTCTCGTCGAGAATCTTCTTCTGGGATGCTTCGTGCGACTCGGCGAGCTTTGACATCCTGCCATTGAGGGAGCCCAGTACAGAGTCGATTTCCTTGTCGGCGGCAGAAATATCGGCAGCCATGAGGCAGCTTGCCGTGAATAACAGTGCAATTGCTTGGTTTCTCATCATATGCTGGTTCTGCTGCCACAAGGGTTGGGGTCAGATGCACGGCATTTGCCGCACCTGCGCCCCCAACGCGGTTCACGCGGAGCTTTGAAACTGCCTCTTTAAATTAAATTTTCCCTACACAGCAATGTATATTGTCCTGGGTAATTTTCAAGGGCACAATAAAATCCTTATGAGGTCAAGCGCCGGTCATGCTTTGCGTGCTTTCTGACTTGCGAGGATGACCTTCATGGCGTCCTCGGCGCAGTCCACCACGGAAAATATCTCGAAATCCTCCGGGGATACCCGTCCCTGCGCCAGAAGGGTTCCCTTGAGCCAGTCTATGAGTGGCTGCCAGAACTTCGCTCCCACGAGGCACATGGGGACAGGATTTATCTTGTCGGTCTGGATGAGTGTCACGGCCTCGAAGAACTCGTCCATGGTGCCGAACCCTCCTGGGAATACAACCAGCCCTAGCGCGTACTTCAGGAAGTTGACCTTTCTGATGAAGAAGTAATGGAAGTC
Organism: Victivallales bacterium; assembly: GCA_016930955.1. Lineage (GTDB taxonomy): Bacteria > Verrucomicrobiota > Lentisphaeria > Victivallales > JAADHT01 > JAFGFR01. The sequence goes on from JAFGFR010000001.1 coordinate 14,767, forward strand.
AATCTCTTCATCCAGATAGGGGTTTGGCTTCTGCTCCATCGGCAGAGTTATGTTCAGGCCTACTGAATGTCCCCCGGCATCCTGTGCACCCTTGTTGGCTGCCTCCATTATGCCCGGCCCCCCTCCGGTGAGCACCCCGAATCCGTTCTTTGCGAGCAGCCGCCCCATGCTCTCAGCCTCTTTGTAGTCTTTTTCTTCTGGCCTTGTGCGTGCGGAACCGAAGACTGTCACCATCGGACCCTGTGCCCTCATCGTCTCGAAGGAGTCCACGAACTCCGCCATTATCCTGAATATCCTCCAGGGGTCTTCCTTATTGAAATCTGCAAACAGTGCCTCGGAATGGTTTAACCTATTTCTGCTGATTCTTCTCCTCTTCATGCTTTTTCCCTTTCTTGCTTCTGCGCCTCTGCATTAATAAGCAGCATGTTCTGCATGCCGGCTTAAGTTTATCAGGTAAGTCTGATAATTCAAACAGTGAACGTGAAGTTCGGGACTCTTGATCTGGAGGAAATTAGGATGACAGTTTTTTTTATCGCCGGCGCAAAAAAAAGCTTGACTTTTCTCCGCGACATGCTAAATTCCCGGCCACTGATTCTTGTATCACTCGATGCGGGGTGGAGCAGAGGTAGCTCGTCAGGCTCATAACCTGAAGGTCGTTGGTTCGATTCCAACCCCCGCTACCAATACCTTTGGCTTTCGCAACCGGCCTTAAATATTTCTGAAGCATTACCTGCCGCGGCGGATCACCTCAAGCTGTGTGGCCAGGTCTCTGGTCTCCCGGCGCCAAAATGAGACGGATCCCCATTCGGGAAAGTTGGCATCGAATTTGAGATCTCCCTTCTGCATGCCGCACCACGACAGGAAGTATATGATCCTCATTGCTCTGAGTGGCTCGATCAGCCTGAGGGAATAGTGGTCAAAGCGACGGAACATCTCGTATCCTTGTACAAGCAGCTTGGTTTGTTTTTTGCATTCGGCGGCGTGTCCGGGGAGCAGCAGCCAGAGATCCTGCACTGGGGGTGCGGTCATCATGTCGTCAAAGTCTATGATCATCAGCCCCTCGTCAAGCCGGTCAATTATATTCCCCCTGTGGCAGTCGCCGTGGACACGGATGTACTCGGTGTCGTCGAACATCCCGGAGATGTGGGAGAGTATCTTTTGGCATATGTTTCCGAACTCCCTGTCGCAGGGAGGGGGGATAAAGCCCCTGCCAAGGAGTTTATCGAGCTCCGTCCTTGTGGCCGTCTCCGGGTGCAGCCGGAGACGTGCCGGCGCCTCAGCGCCCTGACCGGCAAGATGTATCCTGGCAGCCATGCCGCCAAGCCTTCTCCAATCGTCGTCGCCACGGATCTCGAACTCTCTGCCCATGCGTTTGTTGAAAATGGCGAAGAAAACCCCTCCGGCGGTTTCAGCCAGAGTCCTTCCGCCCGACAGTTTGATCGGCATGGCCAATGGTATCTCTTCATGCGCGCAGTCGGCCATGAAGCGGTGCTCCTCAAGAAGCGCCTCCCTGCTCCAACGGCCAGGCCTGTAAAATTTTGCTATAACCCTCTCGCCTGAAAGCGCCTGCAGCTCATACACACGGTTAATATAGCTCGGCAAGGCTATTGTCAGCGCTGTCATCGGTGTCTCAAGCGTTTGCTCCACGCTGTCTATCACGACATCTGGGGTAAGGCTGTCGAAGTCCCCTTGCCCCCTTGATTTTCTGGGGACGACACCCCGCCGGTCATGTTTCATTCCAGCCAATTGAGGCCTCCTCCCAAAATCCTGTGAGTTAATTTCAAAACTCCGCATGGCCGCGCGGCCTGCCATTTTGGATGCGAATGCCACGCCGAAATGGTGGGCACGGACAGTTGATGGTATGCGCCAGCCATTTCGCCGCACCTGCGCTCCCAACGCGGTTCATGCGGGGTTTTGAAACTGGCTCCTGTATCTGCGGGATTCGCAGACTCAGCGCCGTGGCCGACTAGTCGTCTCATGGTTGAATTCGATATTGAACAGTTTTTTTATGAACTGATTCCCCTTCATATGCCCTAGTGAACCGTCCTGGGCGTTTCTCTCGGAAAATGTCATGACATTGTCAGGTATGATATGCGGGGCCATGATGGAAACTGGCACTGGGGTGCGGGTATGCTTTCTGAGTGCTATCGGAACCGGGTGGTCAGGGAGGACGGCGAAGGAAATTTGTCGGCCTTCGAGGGCCTGCAGCACCGGGCGGACAATCCTCGAGTCAAAGTCATTGATGGCACGCATCTTAAGGTCGAGGTCGCCAATGTGCGAGCATTCATCGATCGCCTCGACATGAAGATAGATGAAGTCGTATTTGTTTATGTTGTCGATCGCGGCCTGCGCCTTGCCCTCGTAGTTCGTGTCTATAAACCCTGTCGCGCCCTCGACGTGGATGACATCCATCTTTGCGCATTTCGCAATTCCCGCTACAACATCCACTGCGGTGATGACGGCGGCCTTGCCGATGCCGTAGACATCAGAGAAAGGAGGCAAGGCTGGGGTTTTCCCTGGGCTCCACGGCCAGATCATATTGGGTGGATTCGTGAGATTTTTTGTGATGTCGAGCGTGGAGATGAATTCCGATACTTTCGACACGATGTCCGAGAGGAATGCGACGGTGTGAGCCGCCTCAGGGTTATTCGGATCGCGCGGCCTGAGGCAAAGGGAATCGAGAGGCTCGCCCTGGGAGGAGTCGGGCTTGCTGTAGATGACATCATCCGAGAATTCTTTCCCGTGCAGCACGAGTATATTGCGGTAGCTGACCCCGTGGTGAAAGGTGACTTTGTCGCTGTCAAACTTTTCCTTGACCGCAGAAATGATTCTCCCGGAAACTGAGTCCTCGACATGACCTGCGGAATAGTCAACCAGTATCCCTTTGCCGCAATGGACTAGGTTGCAGCG
>JAFGFR010000327.1 GCA_016930955.1 Victivallales bacterium
AAGAGGAAGCCAATAGTTTTGAAATTGGCTCCTGTAAATGCAAGTCCAAAAAACGCCGCGGACTCAGCAATAAACTTGCTGGGGATGGAGTATTGCTTCTCTTCGCCGTCCACTAACCGTGAACCGTGGACCGGCAACAGGTTTCAGGTTTCAGGTTTCAGGTTTCAGTGTTCCCGGCTGCGAAACAATCGGTGGACGATAGCGGCGACGAGAACGGATGACGAGGGAAATCCAGAAACGCGAGCAGGATGCTCCCGCCACTATGGAAAAACCGCGCTGCAAATTGCCTCGGGACAGCCGCGTTGACACCGGGTCACGAAGTCATGAGGTCACACGGAGTCGAAATAATCCCAGATTCGATATTGTCGAAAATATCGATAGTATCGAAAAACCAACCGCCGACCAGCGATTCCCATGACACCTGTTCACGGTTCACGGTTCACAGTTCACGGTTGCGAAACAATCACTTGACGATAGCGGCGACGATAATAACTAACGGACAACGAGGGGAAATAATACTCCGTCCCTGTTTTCCTCTTTCATGTAAAGATAACAATGCTGGCATTGCACGGAGGCTTTGAGGGTGTACATTTATGGAGGATGGGTCAAAAAGAAGGCGGGGAGAGGCGCAGTATGGATAAAAGCAGAAAAAAGAGCAGGACATCTTCAGGCGGCAGCGACACGGCGCGCATGAGTCACGAGGCGATATTTACCGATGCCGGGTCGGGTTTCTCTCTGGATATATCCAAGCTGTCTTTCCCGGTGTTTTTCAAGGACATGCGGCTCAGGTATGTTTTTGTGAACGACTCCTTTGTGCGGTTTTACGGCAAGGAGCCAGAGTTCTTTATCGGCAAGAGCGATGAGGAGCTCTTCACGGAAGAGGAGCTCTCCATTGTGATATCCATACAGAAGGACATCCTTTCCGGCAAGAGCGCCTGCCTGAGCTACGAGCATCCTGAGCTTGACGACGAGGATGAGGCACACTGGTTTTTGACGACAGTCGAGCCGATAAGGTCTCCCGAAGGCAAGATAATTGGCCTTTCGGGAATATCTGCTGACATATGCGAGGTAAAGGTGGCCGAGACCGAGCTGAGTCTGCTCTCGACTGCGGTCCAGCACTTGAGCGATATAATTGTCATCACCGACACTCAGCCTGTAATACAGTACGTCAACCCTGCGTTTGTCGAGGTCACAGGGTATTCTGTCGAGGAGGCTGTCGGCAAGAATCCCTCGATCCTGAAGAGCGGCATGCAGAACGAGGCATTCTACAAGAAGATGTGGGATACTATTTCCTGCGGGAAAAGATGGAAGGGTCATTTTCTGAACAAGCGCAAGGACGGCAGTGTTTACCATGAGGCTGCGAGCATATCCCCGGTTTTCGGCACGGATGGCGAGATAATGAACTACGTGGCGGTGAAAAGGGATATCAGCCGCGAGGCGGAGCTCGAGGAGCAGTTGCAGCAGGCGCACAAGATGGAGGCCATCGGCAGGCTCGCCGGGGGCGTGGCGCACGACTTCAACAATATCCTCACGGTGATCCTGGGTTATTCGAAGATAATCCTTGAGAAGCTTGACAGCTCGGACGTTCACTACAAGCAGGTAGAGGAGATACACAAGGCGGGGCAGCGTGCGGCGAATCTGACGAAGCAGATGCTGGCCTTCAGCAGACGGCAGGTGTTGTCCTACACCCGAATGAACCTCAACTCGGTGATGACAGAGCTCAAGGGTGTACTCGATGGTATAGTCGGTGAGGGTGTGGAGCTTGTGTTTGATCTTGCTGAAAAGGTTGACAACGTATTGTCGAACCGTGTGCAGATCGAGCAGATTATGATGAACCTTCTGACCAACGCCCGGGACGCGGTGGACGGAAAAGGCAAGGTTTCTGTCTCGACTGGCAATGTCTTTCTGAACGACGGCTTCAAGAACGGTTTTTTCGAGGTCCCTCCAGGCGCATATGTCGAGTTGAAGGTCGAGGATGACGGCTGCGGCATGGACGAGAATACTGTCAAATGCATGTTCGAGCCGTTTTTCACCACGAAGAGCCATTCCTGCGGCACGGGTCTGGGGCTTTCTACCGTTTACGGGATAGTCAAGCAGCACAGCGGCTGCATTTTTGTTGACAGCGAGCCTGGCAAGGGTTCTGTTTTCAGGGTTTTGATTCCCTCGTTGCCTGCCGGCGCGGGTCTTCCCGAGGAGGAGACAGACTCGGGGATCAAGATGAATGCCGGCGGAGCTTCTGTTTTGCTCGTGGACGATGATAAATCTGTGCTCGATTTGGCGGAGTCCATATTGAAGTTCACGGGTTATTCAGTACAAGTTGCTGATTCCGGAGAGGGGGCGCTTGATCTGTTCATTCAGAGCGACAGCAGGACAGATCTCTTGCTTACTGATGTAGTTCTGGGGGGCATGAGCGGGGTCGAGTTGGCCGCGAAGCTGAGGAAGTCGGATTCTAAGTTGAAGGTCCTTTTCATGTCAGGTTTTGCCGGTGAGGCGCTGGCGGGCATAGACCTGAGCAACCCGCTCAACGGCTTTATCGAGAAACCTTTCTCGATGAACACGCTGAATTTCAAGGTAAGTGCCCTTTTGAAACGCGGCGGGAAGAAGTGAGTCTTTGGGGCGCAAATTATTTTGACGGACGGCACATTGCCGGGGGGCAGATCGTCCTGTGGGGAATATTCATTTTCTGCCTTGGCCTTTGCGTGGGAAGCTTCATGAACGTCTGCATCTGGCGCATTCCCCGTCGAGAATCCGTGGTCGTGCCGCCGTCGCATTGTCCCCAATGCGGGCATCTTATAGCATGGTTCGAGAACATCCCGCTTCTGAGCTGGCTTTGCCTGAGGGGGCACTGCAGCAAATGCGGATGCAGGATATCGTCCAGGTATTTCGTGGTCGAGCTGCTTGTCGGGCTGCTGTTCCTTGGGATATGGCACAGGACGCTTTCACTCAGCCTGCCATTCAGTGTCTTTCTCGGAGTCATTATCTCATTTATGGCTGCGTCCATGCTTGCGGTGCTCGCAGGCTTCATAGACTTCGAGCATATGATCATACCCAACAAGATCACGTATCCTGCTCTGCTTTACGGGATTGCGTCCTCTGTGATTTTCCCCGGGCTTTGGCCTGGAGGACATATGTCCAGATGGCATGCGCTGGTGGCATGCTGCGCCTCGATAACGGTTTGCGGCGGGGCAATGTGCCTGATGGCCTATGTCGGGAGGGTGGTGTTCAAACGTGAGGCGCTGGGATGGGGGGATGTTAAGTATATCGCCGCGCTGGCCGCGCTGCTCGGTCCGGTGGCGTGTTTTTTTACACTGTTCGTGGCATCTGTTGCCGGGGCGACGTCGGGGATCGCCCTTGTGGCATGCGGCAAAAAACGACTGCGCAGCCCATTGCCCTTCGGGGTATGCCTCGCCGCCGGCACTATGCTGTGGATATTCATCGGCCGCGAGTCCGTCGCCGGATATCTGCGAATCTCGCAGATTATGCGGGAGATGCTTTTGAAATAAAACCGGCCCAAGACGGCATTGCCGTCGTATTGCGTCCGTTTTGCCCGTTACATCCGTCGAGTCCTTCAGATGCACAAATTGCCTGTAAAATTGGATTTAGCCACAAAATTCACAAAAACAGGATGAATCGTGCATATCGTAAAAACTGCAAACAGAGGAAGAAAACTCATGAGTTGTCTTGAAGGCAAGTCCGAGGCCTCAAAGAAGCCCGGGAACTACAAATGCAAGAAGTGCGGTGCCGTGTCGGAGAAGAAGAAACACCTATGCAGGCCCTCGAAGATCAAGGACAAGAAATAGTAGAGCCAATTTCAAAACTACCTGTGGCCGCACGGCCTGCCATTTTGGATGCGAGTCCACGCCGATGCGGAAGCGGGCATACCTTCTTGGTCTGCCCCGACCGCTCCGGCGTGGTGCTCGCGCCAAAAGAGCTTGCCGCCCAAAGGGTTGGGGCGGAGGCACGGCACGCGCCACGGCGAAATGGCGGTCACAGACAGCTTCGGGAATGAACCGGCATAATGCCTATTTGCCTTTTTGAGCTCCGCCTTTCTTGGCCGGTTTTTTCAGGGCATTGATTTTTTCTTGAATTTCATTCACTTTTTTCAGGGCGTCTCCGATTTCAGGCTTCTTTTCGATAAGGTACTCTTCGAGTTCTTTATCCAATTCTCTTTTCTTGCCTTGGATCTCCTGGACTTTCCCGTCTTTACTGAATTCTTTCAGAGTCTTTGATTTTATGCCATGAAATTCTTTCTGGGCGGCCTTTAATTCCTCCTTCAAAGTCTGAGCAGTGTCTTGTGCCCATAATCCCGAGATCGTCAAAGTTGCCATTGCCATTAGCGCAAGCATTTTTTGTCGAGTAAACATGTGTTGCCTCCTAAGCTTATGATTTTAAAGCCAATTTCAAGAGTATTGGCTTCATTTTTGTGACGATTAAGTTTTCTGCACGTCAACCCCAATACTGACGCGCAGTTTTTTCCTTGAAATAACCACCGATATACTGATTCCTAGCCCAACTTCCTTGGT